>JAHWJN010000007.1 GCA_019348395.1 Chloroflexota bacterium | reverse complement strand
TGATATATTCGCTGATGCGGTTCGCCCGTCGCCGACAGGCGGTGCTGATGCTCTCCGGCACGCGGGTTGCTGCCTTGGCCTTCGTCCTGGCGCTGGCCGGCTGCATCGGTCAGGTCGGGCCGGCACCGGAGGGCACCCTCACCATGCAGCTGACAAGCCCGGCATTTGACGACGGCGATCCCATCCCGGCGCAGTACACCTGCGACGGCGACGACCTCTCGCCGCCCCTCGCCTGGGACAACGTGCCGGAGGGCACCGCCGCGTTCGTCCTCGTGGCGGACGACCCCGATGCGGGCGACTTTCTGCACTGGCTGCTCACGGACATTCCCGGCGACGCTCGCGAGCTTCCCGAGGGCGTGGGCGATGCCGTCGGCATGCCGGGTCGCAACGACTTCGGTCGCACCGGCTGGGGTGGGCCGTGTCCGCCGTCGGGTCAGCATCGGTACGTCTTCACGCTGTACGCGCTCTCCGAGCCGATCACGGTCGACGGCGATGCGGACGCGGACCAGGTGCGCGAGGCGATCGCGCACCGCGTGGTCGGCGAGGCGCAGCTGGTCGGAGTGTACGAGCGGGCACGCTGAGGACCGCGCGGCCATGTTTGTGCAGAAGTCATCGGCGAAGGACACCTCTGGAGGCCAATGAGATGCCAGCACGCGACGAGCTCCCCGACACGCTGAAACGCTCGCCGAAGAAGGCGCAGGAGACGTGGATGAAGACCCATGACAGCGCCGTGGACAGCTATGGCGAGGGGGAGCGCGCCCATCGAACCGCGTTCTCCAGCCTGAAGCACTCCTACGAGAAGGTCGGCGACCACTGGGAGCCGAAGGACGAGAAGGGCCCGTCAGACTCGCGAGCCGAAAAAGGCGGCGCGGCGGCGCGGCGCGGCGAGGGCGAAACCTTCGGTGGCGTCGACGTGAAGGGCAACACGAAGGACGAGCTGTACGAGCGGGCCAAGAAGCTGGACATCAGCGGCCGCTCGAGCATGAGCAAGAAGGAGCTGGCCCGCGCCATCGCCCGCAAGCAGGGATAGTCAACCGGGCGACGGGAGCTTCCCGCCACGAGGTTGAAGTGCTGCGGAGGGCAGCCGGTGTATCCGGCGCTGCCCTCCGCTGACGTCTGACCTAGTGGAGCGTCCGCACCGTTGGCGAGAACGTGTTCTCGACAATCCAGGCCGTTCCGGCGGCATCGAAGGCGATCGCTCCCGGGAGTGCAAGCCCGCCTGCCATGACAGCACACGACCCGGCGCCCACGTCGCAGCGCTGCACCGTTCCCCCGGCCCCCACGCCGAACAGCGCGGACAGCCACCCGGCCGCGTCCCACTCCACGACATACAGGGCGCCGTCAGGACCGAACTCGACATCGATGACCGAGGTCAGGCCACTCAGGACCACCTGGCACGCAGCCGACGGGCAGGTCACGTTGCGCGCGCCCGGCGCGATTCGCCAGACCCGGGACAGGCCCGGCGCATCGGCGAGATCGGGAGTCGCTCCCGTGAGCTCCCCGACGTAGTAGGCGCCGTCCGGACCGATGGCCACCGAGGTGGGCACCGGCTGGACGTAGCAGGTGGTCCCGTCCTCCAACGAGAAGAGCGACATCCAGTGGGCCGGATCGGTCGAGGCACCGCCGCCGGCCACCGGCGGGGTGAAGACGGCCACGACCTCGATCTGGCCGTCCGTGCGAGCCGAGAGCAGGGTGTTGCCAGCGGCATCGGCCACGAGCGCCTCACCACCGGAGAGCGCCGACAGGTGATAGGGGTTCGATTGCGGGCCGGCGCTGAAACCGCCGGTCGCTTCGCAGCGCTGGTCCTTCCACCGGGGACCGGCGAAGGCATCGGGATCGTGCGCCGCCTCGAATGCTTCGATGTCGGCCACCATCCGGGCACCGCCCGGCGACACTCGCCACAGCTTGGCGCCCGCCGCCAGGTCTCCTCCGCCGGTGGTTGCGAAGAAGTTCCCGCGGCCGATGGCGGCCAGCCCGTTCACCCCCGTGGGGAATACCCCGGTGTCGGGCAGCGGTACCGACGCCAGGGGCGCGGACGTCCCCCGGCGGATCTCGTGGATGGTGCCGCCGTACGCATCGGCGACGAGGATGCCGCCGCCCGGCGCCGCGGCGATGTCGAAGACGATCGCGTCGAAGTGATACTCCTCGGCCGCCGCGGCCGAGGAGGGGGCCGTCACGAGGGCCGCCGCCATCATGGCGACGAACAGTCGACGAATTGCACGCCCTCGAATTCCTGAGCCTGTCATTGGTGTCTCCTTTCCGAGTTGGTGTCCATCCGGGACCTGGTCGTTCACCCGTTCCTCCCTCCCTGTGCCACCGGCTCGGCGGTCACGCCTGGTTCCCTGTCCGGTGCGGCGTGCAGCAGCTCGACGACCTCACCGAGCGCCTCGATGGCGCGGGGCAGGGCATCGAGCGAGTCGACCGGGAACACGTTCACCCGGATCTCCTCGAATCCCAGATCGCCGAAGCGCAGGAGCGTCTCGGCGATCTCGGCAGGCGTGCCGCCGATCGGGTCCTCGGACCCGGCGAATCGGCCGATCGGATCGAGCGAGTAGACGTCGAGCGACCGCTGCAGGGTCGACGGGTCACGTCCGACCTCGTCGCATGCTCGATCGAGCTCCGCGACGATGGGCGCGAGCCGGTCGAGATCGGGCGTGCCGGAGCCCCACCAGTTCCATCCATCGGCATAGCGAGCGGCGAGGCGCAGCATCTTCGGACCCTGCGCCGCGATGACGATCGGCGGTCCACCGGGGCGCGGGCCGCGGGGAGCCATCCGGGCATCCTTCACGGACTGGTAGGTGCCGTCGAAGTCCGCCCGTCCCGTGCGAAGGAGTCGATGGATGATCTGGATCGTCTCGGCAAAACGGGTATAGCGCCTGTCGGCGGGGATGCCGAAGTGCTCGTAATCCAGGGTGTTCCCCAAGCCGATGCCCAGGAAGAACCGCCCGCCGGAGATCTCATCCAGCGTCTCGGCGGCCTTGGCCGTGAGCCCGGCGGAGCGGTATGGGGCGTTGACGACCGAGTGACCGATCTCGATACGGGACGTGGCCGCGGCCAGCGCGCCGGCCATCGAGACGGACTCCCAATAGCCGGTCGGCCGGCGATCGGCAGGACCGAGCAGGGCGTCCTCGATGACCGCCAGGTCAAATCCGACAGCCTCGGCCACCAGCACCTGGTCGCGCACATGGCGCCAGGTCGGAGCGTCACCCTCGCGGCCGTGCAGCGCGATCACGATACCGATACGCAATGGCCGGTCTCCTTCAGTACGGTTTCGAGCCGACCGTACGGGTCACCGCCAAACGCTCGCTAAAGCGGGGTCGCTTGGGCAAGCCGGTAGCATGGGAGTCAGAAGCCCCCCACACGCCTCGGAGGAGATACGCGGAAGTGCGATTCACCGTCCTGGGCGAGCTGCGGGTCATCTCGCGATCCGACATCGCCCTGAGCCGGCCCGCGCACCGACGCCTGTTGTCGATCCTGCTGCTCGAGACGGACCGCGTCCTCGACACGGAGCTGCTGATCGATCGCTTCTGGAGCGACGAGCCTCCGGAGACGGCCAGGGCGGCGCTCCAGACCTACGTCTCCCAGCTTCGTCGCCTGTTGGGCGACGGGGTGATCGTCACGTCGGACTCGGGCTACCGGCTCGATCTGCGGGGGCACCACCTCGACAGCCAGGTATTCGGAGCGCTCGCGTCGGCGGCAGGGACCGCGCTGTCGGCCGGCGCCTGGCACGAAGTGCTCAACCATGCGGAACGTGCCCTCGCCCTGTGGCGAGGGCCGGCATTCGCGGAGCTGCAGCTGGACGCCTTCGCCCTGCCGGAGATCACGCGCCTGGAGGAACTGCGCCTCGGGCTGATGGAGATGCGGGCCGAGGCGCTGCTCGCCATGGGCAGAACCGAAGAGGCCCTGCCCGACCTCGAGCGCGCCGTCGTGGAACATCCCCTCCGCGAACGGCTTCGCGAGCACCTCATGGTGGCGCGCGCCCGTCTCGGACGGGTCTCCGAGGCACTGTCGACGTACCACGACCTTCGCAGGGAGCTGGGGGACGCCGGCTTGGAGCCCGGACCACGCCTTCGCGAGCTCGAGGAGCGCATCCTGCGCGAGGACCCCGTTCTCGTCCCGTCGCGAGTTCGCAACAACCTGCCGCAACGCCTCACGACCTTTGTCGGCCGCCGATCGGAGCTCGAGGGGCTGCAGCAGGCGCTCACGGACTCGCGCATGGTGACCCTGACAGGGGTCGGCGGGACGGGCAAGACCCGTCTCGCCATCGAGCTGGCGCAGCGCCTCATGCCCGGCTACCCGGACGGCGTCTTCATGACAAGCTTCGCCGCGCTCAGCGACCCGGACCTCGTGGCCACGGATGCCGCCGAGGCGCTGGGCCTGCGGGTCGAGCGCACGAGTGCAGAGGAAACCCTGCGCGAGTCGTTGCGGAACCGGAGAGTCCTGGTGGTGCTCGACAACTGCGAGCATCTGCTCGCGGCCTGCGCACGTCTCGTCGAGGTGCTCCTGCAGTCCGGCCCGGGGGTGTCCGTGTTGGCAACGAGCCGAGAGGCGCTGCGCGTGCCGGGAGAGACGACCTATGCCGTTCCCCCGCTGGCAACGCCGCCGGCCGACGGATCGGGCGGCCGGGACATCGGTGCGTTCGACGCGATGCGTCTGTTCGCCGACCGCGCGGCGCTCGCCTCGCGGGGATTCGTGCTCTCCGACAGAAACTCGGGTGTCGTGGCGGAGATCTGCCGCCAGCTCGACGGCCTGCCACTCGCCATCGAGCTCGCCGCGGCCCGCGTGCGTTCGCTCGCCCCGGAGGAGATCGCAGCCAGGCTCGAGGATCGGTTCAGGCTGCTCAAGGACGGAGGCCGAACCTCGCCAGGCCGACACAAGACTTTGCATGCCGCCATCGACTGGAGCTACCAGCTGCTGACCGATGACGAGCGAGCCCTCTTCACCCGGCTCTCCGTCTTTGCCGGCGGCTGCACGCTCGAGGCCGCAGAGGCGATCTGCTCCGGGGACGGCCTGGACCGCGCCGATGTCCTGGACCTGCTGTCTCGCCTCGTCGACAAGTCCCTCGTCGTCCTGTCACTGACGCCTGCGGGAACCGGACGCTACCGGCTGCTGGAGACGATTCGCCAGTTCGCGCAGGGCTGCCTGGGCGAAGCGGAGGTTGCATCGGTCCAGCGTCGACATCGAGAGTGGTTCTCGTCGCTGGCGCACGCTGCCGATGCGCATCTCGACGGCTCAGATCAGCTGGCGCTGCTGGATCGGCTCCACGACGACCGCGACAACCTGCAGGCGGCGCTCGAGCGGTCCGTCCGTGACGGCGATCGTCAACAGGCAGCGGGCCTCGCGGAGGCCCTGGCCTGGTATCGCGTCAAGCAGGGGCACTACCGGCAGGGCGTCGACCTGATGGGAATGGCACTGGAACATCTCGATCCGGCGGCCGAACCGGAGCGCGAGGCAGCGCTGCTGGTCCGGCGCGCCGGGACCAGGTACAGCATGGGCGATCAGGCTGCCCTCGCGGATGCGGAGCGAGCCCGATCGCTGTTGGCCGATGCCGCGCCGTCCGCGGTCAAGGTGCGGGCGCTCACCGAGTTTGCGACGCTGCATCTGCGCATCAACCAGCGGGACGCGGCCAAATCCATCTCGGCGGCGCGAGAGGCGATCGTCGCCGCGCGGGCGATCGGGGACCCACTCGCCGAGAGCCATGCACTGCGTGAGCTCGGAGTCGCGCTCTCGTGGGCCGGCCAGGTCGACGAAGGTGTCGAGCGACTGCGCGAGGCGCTCGTCATGGCGCGAGAGACGGGCAACCCGGCGGCCATCCTCGGCGTGTACCTGCGCCTGTACATCACCCTCCTGGACTTCGCACAGCGCCAGCACGAGGCCACCGCGCTCGCCGACGAGGCGATTGCCTGGCTCGACGGCGGTGGTGAGCGATGGGCCGGGTCGGTGGCACTGCTCAGCTGGTTCGCGATGGGCTTCCAGCGAAGCGGCGACTGGTCGCGGGCGGAAGAGACGCTCGATCGGTGTGGCCGGTACCACCAGGAGGGCGCCGTCGAGATGTCCTACCTGACGCTCAGGGCCCTCCAGGACTGGATGCGCGGCCGGCTGGACGAGGCGCAGGCCAACCTGCGTGCGCTTCGGGAGACCACTCCGCCGTCACGCTACTTTCGGCTGCTGTTTCCGATCGAGGCCGGCATCCGTGCCGACGAGGGTCGTCTCGATGCCGTCCGCACCACAGCCGAGCGGCACCTGAGCTCGGAAGTCGGTCCGGTGGAGGAGTCGACCAAGGCCGGGACGCTTCATGCGCTCGTCCGGGCGGAGGTCGACGCGGCCCTGGACGCGCCCGCGTCGGACCGCGCCGATCACCTTCGGCGCGCGCAGGAGGCAATCGACACCATGCGCGATCTCATCGAGCGCTACCCCCCGGCCACCCTGGCCGGGCTTCAGCTCGAGATCGCCGGCACCTACCTGCTCCTGTCCCAGGCCGAGGTCACGCGCGCCTCCGACCCGCAGCCTGACCTGTGGCGCGCCCTGCTCGACCGACCCTGGTACGCGTACTGGCGCCTCTACTCACGCTGCCGGCTGGGCGAGAGCCTGCTGGCGGCGCACCAGCGGGACGAGGGATCGCAGCAGCTCCGGCTGGCGTGGCAGCAGGCGTCGGCGCTGGGTGCCGAGATCCTGCGCGACGAGATCGGTGCCGTGGCGCGCCGTGCCGAGATCGGGCTCAGCTAGCGATTCACTGGGCCATCTCGAAGCGGCCGAACACCCGGTCGGGATCGTAGCGCTCCTTGACCTCGATCAGCCGTTCGAGATTCGTGCCGTACGCCGCACGCAGCCGGTCGAGGTCGTCGTGGCCGGCATAGTTGGCGTACAGCCCGCCGGTCGAGTACGGCGTCATGGCATCGAAGAACTCCCGGGCCCAGGCGATGGCCGCCTCGTCGAGGGCGGCATCGGCCCATCCGGGATTGATCCCGAGGTTGAACGGCGCATCTCGATGCGGAAAGGCGGTCGCCGCCGGGTCCACCCGGCCGATTGCGCCGCCCATGGTCTCGAAATAGGCGGAGCTGAACGGCCCCGGCAGGGGGCTCGAGTGAGCGACGAAGGTGTCGAGCGCCTCGTCCGGCATGCCGCTCACATACGCCGACTTCCAGTAGTAGCGCTGGTGGGCCGGGATGGCGGCATCGAAGCTCTGCTGGAGGGTCGCGTAGGGCATGGGGACCACGGCCGCCAACAGCGGGCTGCCGAACTCGGTCAGCGGGGCGAGGGCCCGCTCGCCGGCAGCAACGGCACCCGCGTGGCTGGCGATCAGGGCGACGGCCGTGCTGCCATGCGACTCCTCGGGGAAGTCCGCGATGGGTGGCACGTTGACGGCCAGCGCATAGCAGCCCACCTCGTCGGGCGCGTCGGCGGCGAACTCGCGGAACCTGCGCAGCACGTCGACGGCCTCAGTCCACGGATAGAAGGCCTGGGCGACTGCGACCTCGGGTCCGACCGGATGCAGCCGCAGCTCCATCGAGGTGACCACCCCGAAGTTGCCGCCGCCGCCACGCAGCGCCCAGAACAGGTCCGGATGCTCCGTCTCGTCGGCGTGGACCTGGCGGCCATCGGCCAGGACGATGTCGGCGCCGACCACGTTGTCGACCGCCATCCCGAAGCGACGGGCAAGGAAGCCCATGCCGCCGCCCAGCGTGAGACCGATCACTCCGGTGGCCGAGTACGTCCCGCCGGTCGTGGCCAGTCCATGCTCCTGGGTCGCGGAGTCGAGGTCGGCACCAACCGCGCCGGGCCCGACACGAGCGATTCGCGCCTCGGGATCGACCTCGACGCTGTTCATCGACGACAGGTCGATCAGCAGCGCGTCATCGGCGATCGACCGCCCCGCGACGCTGTGGCCGCCTCCGCGGACCGTGATTGGGAGGCCATGCTGCCGGGCGAATCCCAGCGACGCGATGACATCCGCGACACTCGTGCACCTGGCGATGAGGGCCGGGCGTCGGTCGATCATGCCGTTCCAGACCGCTCGCGCCGCCTCGTACTCATCGCTCGTGGGCCGGATCAGCGTCCCATCCAGCCGCCGATCCAACTCCTCCGGTGAACCGGTCTTCGTCGCCTCGAGGTCGGTGCTCACGTCCTGCACGGGAATGTTGCTCCTCTCTGTATGCCTCGTCCCACCGTACGCAGACGGGTCAAGGTCAGGCCAGCGTGGCACCATCCGCCAAAGCATCGCTAAACGTCGGCTGGTACCGGGAGCAGCCCGTGAGCCATGCCCGCGTGACGCTCACTCCGCAGGGCACGAAGGGCACCGGAGCTGCCGCGACGCGACGGCTCCGATGCCCAGCTCTATTCCGGCGGAAAGGGAAGCGGCGTTACGCGGCCAGCTGCGCGCAGAGGTCGGTGACGCGTCCGGTGGAGGTCGCCTCGATCAGGTTGAAGTCGGCGTCGTAGACCTCGGTGACTCGGCCGCGAACGAGGAACAGGCCTGCTCCGAGCTCCGACTCATCGGCCTGATCGGGCGTGTACCAGACCAGGATGTGGCCGCTTCCATGCCAGACGCTCGAGCCGTCGGCGAGGAAGTGGATGGTCAGCTTGCCGGGGATATTGATGCCGATCGCCTCGCCCGTCGTCTCGTTGGTCAACGTCGACTTGTAGATGCCGGTGACGATGATTCGTTGGTTGCCCTCCCCGTCCGGCGGGAAGATGAGCTCCTTGACCTTGGCGAACTGATCCTCGAGCAGGACCGGGAAGCCGCAGTACTCAGGGCCGAACGGAATGACCTCCTCGGGCAGCCAGTTCCTCTCGGGACCCTGTGCGGCGGCGGGGGCCGCCACGGCAAGGGTGAGCGCCAGCGAAGCGAGAAGGGACACGAGTCGACGCACGGTAGGCACCTCGTAACCGAGGCGGGTCGGGTTCGCCAGTGGCTCAGTGCGTCCCCCGGCGGCCATGAATCTGGGCCCGCACGTCGACGCCCCCCGCGTATGGCGTACTTGTAGTGCGGTCCGGTGCGGTTGTAAAGACTTCGGTTCGTTCCGGCCGCGTCACGCTGACACGTCGCGGAGTCCGGCGAGCACTCCACTGACGAGGATCCAGGTCGTCAGGAATCACCGGCATTCGTCTCGATCCAGTCCACGAGATCGGCCACCGAGTCGACGATGTGCGAGGGCAGGTAGCTGAAGCGCCCGGCCTCGTCGCGGGTCGTGATCCCGGTCAGCACCAGGATGGTCTCGAGGCCCGCCTCGATGCCGGTGACGATATCGGTGTCCATCCGGTCGCCGATCATCACCGTCGACTCCGAGTGCGCGCCGATCTGCCGCAGCGCGGATCGGATCATGAGCGGGTTCGGCTTGCCGATGTAATACGGCTGCACGCCGGTGGCGCTCGAGATCAGCGCCGCCACGGAGCCGGTGGCCGGTACCGGCCCGGCGTCCGAGGGGCCCGTCGGGTCCGGGTTCGTGGCGATGAACCGCGCGCCGCGGCTGATGAGCTGGATGGCGCGGCTGATGCGCTCGAAGCTGTACGTCCGGGTCTCGCCCAGGACGACGTAGTCCGGATCGGTCTCCGACAGCGTGTAGCCGGCCTCGTACAGCGCCGTGGTCAGCCCGGCCTCGCCGATGACGAACGCGGTGCCGTTGGGCCGCTGGTCCTCGAGGAACTTCGCCGTGGCCAGGGCTGAGGTCCAGATAACGTCGGGCGTCGCCGGAAGCCCGAGGCGGCTGAGCCGCGCGGCAAGGTCGCGCGCGGTGTACATGGAGTTGTTCGTCAGGATCAGGTACGGGTGACCCGTCTCCGCCAGGCGAGCGACGAAGGCATCGGCGCCGGGCACGAGGCTGTCCTCGCGGACGATCACCCCGTCCATGTCCATCAGCCAGGATCGGCGTTCACGGCTCACGGTCCAGATGGTAGCGGTCAGGGTGCACGGACCGTGGTGGTTGCAACCCCGCCCGTAGTGCCGGGTCCAACCCGCGGCGGGTGGGCTCAGCGGCCCCGCAGCAGGAACAGCGTGCGGGGCGAATCGGTGACCGGCTCCTCGCGTACGGTCTCCCAGTCCTGGCCGAACGCGACACGGAACCCGTCGAGGGTGTAGTGCTCGAAGATGTCGCGACGAGTGGCGAGGAGGCGCCGGGTCATCGGATCCTCCTTCGGGACGAACTCGACGATCGCGTGCGGCGCCATGCGGGCGAAGAGGCGCGAGACGGCCGTCAGCGGAACGTTGTTGCCGATGGCCAGGTGGTGGACGAGCGCCAGGGCCATGACCAGGTCCGGCGTGCCGCGCTCCAGGAACGAGGCACGCTCCACCAGCCCCCAGCCGATCCCCGGCGAGGGGTTGGACAGGTCCAGCACCAGCGGCAGGATGGCAGGGTTACCGTCGCCACGGACGCGACGCCAGTGCGCCTCGACGCTGCCGGCATCCTGATCCCAGGCGACGACGCGGTATCCGGCATCGGCGGCCATGGCGCTGTACACACCGGTATTGGCGCCCAAATCCCATGCCGAGGAGCCACCGGCGGCGGCCAGCATCTCGCGCACGATCTCGCCCTTGCTCTCGGTGGCTGCGTCGGAGTAGGAGGTCGTCGTGGCGTAGCCGGCCCAGTGACCGGACGGCTCCCACTTCAGCCCGGCGACCGTCCGGCGCAGCGAGTCGAGCAGTGCCCGCTGCCCGGTCGCACTGACGCGTCGCTCTCGCTTCGGCGCATCCCCACCTGGGGTGGGCTGCTGGTTCGCGGCCCGCCGCTGCGCGCCGGCATGGGCGTGCAGGTGGCTCAGCAGGCCGAAGTTCAGGCGGGTCCGTCCTGGCAGGAGCGAGGCGGCCAGATCGAGCGGGATGCCGTCGATGAAGTCACGCAGCATCAGGCCGCATCGGACGTCGCGGTAGGCCATGAGCGTGAGCGGAGCCAGGAAGTGCTCGCAGAACTGGCGGTACGCCGGCCAGGGCTCCGTGGCCTCGGCCACCTCGAAGGAGAGGCTGTCGATGAGGATCGAGCGGCCGGACTCGAACTGAATGTTGTAGGCGCTGGCGTCCTTCAGCCGCATGCCGACGTCGAGCGCCCGCGACTGGAGGTCGAGCGTCAGCAGCGCCGCCTCCTTCAGCTGCCCGAAGGACCACTCGTACGGATAGGAGATGAAGCCGATGCGTCGCGGCCGGATGACCGCGACGGCGTCCGAACCAACGGCCGCGTCCACCGGCGCGTCCTCGTGCTCGACGACCAGACGGTCGCGGACGAGCGGCCCGTACAACCGGTCGGTGAAGGCCTGCCAGTCGGCTTCTGCCGGCGCGTTGATCTGGCGGTGGAGGACCCCTCCCTGGCTGAAGACGACGCCCGACGGATCACGGAACGAGGCCGGGTCGATCGTCGACCCGTCAGCGGACGGAATCTTCGTCCTCGTGGGCTGGGCGCGGCTCGTCGGAGCGCTCGCCGCGGACCTTGTGCCACGCGTCGCTGATCACGCGACGGAAGAAGAACGGCACGGCGAGCAGACCCGCCAGGAGGACCTGGAGGAGCATGCTGCCGGAACCCGGATCGATGTACGCCAATGGCATATGAGAACCACGCCCTCTGCTGTTCGCCGCATGGTAGTCCCCGGCGACGAGTTCGGCCACCGGCCGTCGTGCACCGACATGGAGCGTTGAACCCGAGCGGGCCTTCGCCGGTGGGGCCTGTCGGACGCGCTGCGACGCACTTCGGCACACCGCGTGCGGCACAGCGGAACATGCAGCCGACCGACTTCGTCGCCGACTTCGACTCGGCGAGTGCCATGCTCCGGGCCACCGCGGCCGGGTTGCGGGGCCGGGACTTCGCGAACCTGGGCGTCGAGAGCCCGCTCGAGCACGTGGCCGGCCTGGTCAACCGTCTGCCGGACGGGCTCAAGGAGCAGGTGTACATCTGGAGTGGCGCCGCCGAGGCGGTGGATCCGGGCGATCTCGACCAGCTCGACGAGCAGGCGATCGCGCGGACATTCGTGGCGGAGTACCCCCGGCGAACCTACCCCGCCGTGCTGATCGGCTCCTCGAACGGTGCCGCCGTTCACCTGGCCACGGCGCTCGATGCCCCGTGGCTACCGCAGACGTGGTTCGTGCCGGTCCGGCGTGACGGCGTCCACCCCGACGAGCCGCTCGACGACCTGGAGTGGTCGCGGGAGCCGGCGGCGCGGCTGCTCGCGGCGAACCCGGACCTGCAGCTGCACCACATGCACGACCCCAACCAGGACCGGCTCATGGTCCAGCGCCTCACCTACTTCCGCGTGAAGCGGCGGACGCTCGGCGAGGCGTATGAGCGATTCCTGCTCGACCACCTGGAGCCCGGCGGCACCATCGTCCTCGTCGAGAACACGATCCGGTGGCCGGTCATCCGCGTGGGCGACCGCCACGTGTTCCAACCCGGGGCGACCGGCGGGATTGAGCCGCATGAGTATCTGCATGGCAGCGAACGCGTGCGCGACTACCTCGAGCGCTACGGCTCGCCGCATCGGCGCTGGGACTTCGGCGAGCCCAACGACGAGGCACCGGAAGCCGAGTGGGGCTTCGAGCCGATGCTGCGGGATGACGTGCTGGACTTCGCTGACGACCACGGCTTCGCTGTCGAGCGGCTGACGTTCGAGGAGCCGGAGGATCTCAGTCCGGCGGTGGCCGACCTGTACCGGTGGTGGTACACGCAGCGCGGCCTGGGACCGGTCCGGTTGCTGGCGGAGTCGTTCATCCTGATGGAGCCGATCTGGGCATTGCGCACCGGATCGGCGCCGTACTGGTGCAAGTTCTCGACGCTGCCATCGGTCGAGAAGCTAGAGCGCTACGTGGATCTCTCCGGCCCGTGGGAGGAGCTCATGATCATGCTCTTTCCGCACGGGACCGAGGGAGCAGGCTTGGCGAACCCTGCGGACTGGCGGCGGCTCATGGACCGGGTCGGTGCCGGCCGATTCCTGGGGGTCGACGAGGACGCCTTCCCGCGCGACTTCGCCGGCCTACGCGAGTATCACACCGCGCTCGTCGAGGCCGGCGAGCGCTTCCCGCTGCCCGACCACCACCTCACGCTCGACCAGGTCCGCGACTTCCTGTCCGGCCGACGCGAGCGCATGTCCGACACGGGTCCATCTCCGGTGCTCACCGAGCGCACGGTGCCCACCGACGGCGGAGTCGGGTGATGGGAGCGCCGCTCGCCCAACGCTGGGATACGGTCCGCGGCCTCCGCGTCCGGTCGCTCGTCACCGGGGATCCGGAAGGACCGGTGGTGGTGCTGGTCCACGGCCTGGGAATGGCCTCCGAGTCCATGGCCGACATGGCCGTCCACCTGGGGCCAGAGTTCCGGGTCTTCGCTCCGGACCTGCCGGGCTTCGGCGCCAGCGACCACCCGCCGCGGGCCCTGAGCATCCGCGGCCTGGCCGACGCCCTCGACGCGTGGTGCAAGACGGTCGGCATCCGGGACGCCGTCATGGTCGGCAACTCGTACGGCGCCCAGGTCGTGGTGGAGCTGGCAGCTCGCGAGGTCGAGGCGCGCCGTCCCGGCCGGCGTGGCCGAGCACTGGCGCTCATCGGGCCGACGTGCGATCCACCGGCGCGGTCACTGACCGGCCAGGTGGCGCGCTGGCTCAAGAACGGTCGCGGCGACCCCGGGGGCGGCGACCTGATGGGCCTGGTCCGCCCATACCTCAAGGCAGGGCTGGGGCGCGTGGCGCGAACCGCCTGGAGCGCGACCCGGCACCGGATCGAGGATCGGCTACCGGTCGTGGACGTGCCGGTGCTCATCCTGGCCGGCGACCTCGACCGCATCAGTCCGCTGCCGTGGACCGAGCGGCTCACCGGCCTGGCGCGCGACGGCGAGCGCAGGGTGGTGGAGGGCGGCGCCCATTCGATGCACGGCAGCCACCCCGAACACCTGGCGCACCTCGTTCGCCTCTTCGTCCGGGACCGATTGGCCACGCCCTCCCCGGGCGGCCGATAAATCGGGCAGTCCGACACCGGTGCGCCGGCTCCGGCGCGGATTGCCCGATGTATCGGGCAGCGAGTCACCGGAGCGGGCCGACGGCGACGTTCCGGTGCAGCGGTGCCCGATCTATCGGTGGAAACGCGACCCGACGAGCCGATCGGCGCCAGGGCGCCTCATATATCGGCCACTGCCCGGACGGTGTCTAGGCGACGGCGAGAACGGCGCGCTCGGCCAGGGCGATCGGCAGGCCACCCGAGCGGGTGATCGCATCATGGAAGTCGCGCAGCGCATCGGTATCCGAGGCACCGCGCCTGGAGAAGAAGGCCTCGCGGATGCGCGCGATCTCCAGGGAGCCGGTGAGGTAGGAGCTCGCCTGGGTCGGCCATGCGCAGTAGCGGGTCACCTCGGCCCTGGCCGTCGGCTCGGAGGGCGGTGTGCTCCGTCATGAAGCGCACGGCCTCCTCCCACGTCATCTCGCCCATGTGCAGGCTGGTGTCGACCACGATCCGGGCGGCGCGGAAGATCGTCGCCTCGTATTGGAACATCTCGTGGCGCAGGTCGGTAAAGAAGCCCTGCTCGCGCATGACGCGCTCGGCGTAGAGCGCCCAGCCCTCGCTGAAGTACGGCGTCCGGTACACCTGGCGTAATCGGCTTAGGTTCGACTTCATCATCACCAGGTGCCAGTGGTGTCCCGGGTAGGCCTCGTGGACGGCGGTGGTCGGAATGCCCGGGTACGAGTTCGAGGCGAGGCGCTTCTGGATCTCCTCGTCCGACGCGCCATCGGGCGGGAACGGGACGAAGAAGTGGCCCTTCATGCGATCGCTGAAGGGGGGTGGCTGCATGTAGCTGGCAACTGCGAGCACGGGCCGCTGGAAGTGCGGCGACGGCACCACGGCGCACTCCTCCCCCTCCGGGAAGCTCACCAGGCGATGCTCGCGCAGGAACACGCGCGCCTTTTCGGTCCACTCCTCGTACCCGATGCGCATCTCCTCCGGCGTGCGCGGGTGATCCTCGTTGAGCTCGTCGAGGACGGCCTTCCAGTCGTCGGTGCCGCGCAGCTCCCGCGCGATCCGCGTGAGCTCGGCGGCGAGCTCGTCGTACGCGGCCTGTCCGCGATCGCGCAGCTCACGGGCGCCGAAGCCGAGCAGCTCCTTCTCGCGCAGCAGCGCGGAGTACCGCTCCTCCCCGATCGCCCACTCGCCGTCGGCGGCCTCGCGCATGGACTCGAGGTGCGCCACGTAGTCCTCGTAGGCGGAGGCGGTCGTCTCCCCCGCTTCGGCCAGCCTGGCGCGCAGGTCATCCTCCTCGATCTGCGAGGGCAGGATCTCGCGCACATACCGTGCGCCGGCCCGCGCCTGGTTGGCCGCCCGGTCGAGGAAGATCGCCGGGACCAGCTCCGGCCGCAGGTTCTCCCTGCCGGCGGCGAGGTTGTCGGGGATCTGCTGCATCCGGGAGATCGCCGCGTCCACCATCTCCCCGGTCGGCCGCAGCCGATGCAGGAACAACGTGAAGATGCCGTTCATGCCCGGATTGAGGTAGGTGTCCGGTTGGCGGCGCCACGCCTCCCAGTCGTCCACGATCTGCCGTCCGCGCAGGATGCTGATCACCAGGTCGCGGTCGATCCGCTCCTCCTCGCGCAGCTCCTCGTGGTCCACTGACCGGAACCTGTCGAGCCAGGCGGCGTCGGCGGCGGATCGGCGCCTGAAGGCGTCCTCGGACAGGTCGTCGAGCTGGTCGTCGTACTCGGTCAGGCCCAGGCTGCTGGCCCGAACCGGCGAGTCGGCGAACTCCGCGGTCAGGAACTGGTCGGTCAGCTCTGAAAAGGACGGCATGCGGCTACCTCGTGTGGGCCCGGGGCCGTCCAGTGTACCGGTCGCCTGATCCCGGCGGACCGATGATCTCGAGCACCGTCCCGTCCGGAGCACGGAAGTGGCACCACGCCGCCGACGCCGTGCGCTCGATGTCGGTCAGCATCTCCAGCCCATCGGCCTCGAGGGCCGATCGGGTGGCCGCGACGTCCTCCACGCGCAGCCCCACGACGGGCCCGGTGGTGAAGAAGGCGTGGTCCGAATCGGTGTCCGCGTACACGTGCAGCTCCGCGTCGTTCCCGAGGCCGAACCACGCCACTCCGGGGGACTGCCGGATGACCGCGAGGCCGATGCGGTCGCGAAAGAGCTCGACCATCTCATCGAATCGGTCGGTCCGGAAGCCGATGAAGCCGATACCCGAGCCGGTGCCGGCCGATGGCGAGCCGATCCGGCGGAGGTGGGCAACCCGCGGGCGGTCCTTTTCGCGACGCGGCCCGGTCATGCCGCGCAGGATGTCGGCCGGGTGCGCCACCCACGCCTCGCGACCCGCCACCTGCAGCCGCGTGGCGCGCGCACGGAGCTCGTCGTGCCGGCCGGCGACCGCAGGGACCACGTCGAGCCTGCCCAATCGGGTACGGAACGAGCGATCGAGCGAGGTCGGTTCGCGCGGATCCGGCGCAGGCGGGGGTCGCTGAACGCCGTCCTCGACCCAGCGGTGCTCGCCATGCTCGTCCACCTCCCATGCCCCCGTCACGGTGTCGCCGACCGCTTCGAGCTCTTCGAGGGCATCGATGAGCCGCTGCAGATTGGCGGCCTCGAGTGACGGGACGATGTCGAGGTCGCCGGCCTGGCTGCCCGGCGCGCCGTGCGCCGCCGCGGCCACGGACCCCGCGATGACGAACGCCACGCGGTGGCGATCGAGGACGTCCAGCAGTCCGGCGAGGTCGACCCCTGGGCTCACCGGGGTGGCGGCAGGAGCTTCCCGAACCGGTGCGGGTCCGCGGCAGCCGCGCATTGCACGGCGTTCAGGGCGGCGCCCTTGCGCAGGTTGTCGCTGCTCAGCCACAGGGCAAAGCCACGGGGGCGACCGGGAATGGCGCGGAGGCGCCCGACGAGGACCGGGTCGCGGCCCTGGACGTCGAGCGGCATCGGGTGGCGCTCGCTGCCGTCGGCGGGTCGATACTCCAGGCCTGGAGCTGCCCGGAGGGCGGCCTCGAGTTCTTCGACGGTGGCGTCGCGCCCGGTGCGGATATGGAGCGCCACGGAATGGCCGGTGTGCACCGGCACCCGCACGGTGGTGGCCGCCACGTCGAGCTCCGGCATCTCCAGGATCTTGCGCAGCTCGGCGTGAATCTTTCGCTCCTCCCCCGTCCACCCGTCGTCGCCGAGCACGTCGATCTGCGGCACGACAGAATCGGCGATCCGGCCGTGGAACGGCGACTCCGTCGCCCGGTCGCGATGCTCGGTGCCTCGCTCGGACTCGAAGGCATCGAGGCCCTTCCGACCCGCCCCGCTCACCGCCTGGTAGCTCGCCAGGTCCACGGACCCGAGGCCAGCGGCATCGCGGATCGGTGCGAGGACGACCACCGCCGCGGCCGTGGTGCAGTTCGGGTTGGCGATCAGGTTGCCGCCGCGGTCTCGTGCCGCATGAGCGTTCGCCTCCGGCACGACCAGCGGCACGTGGTCCGACAGCCGGAAGGCGCTCGAGTTGTCGACCACCAGCGGGACCGCGGAGGCCGGGCCGGCCATGATCTCGCGGCTCTGCTCGCCATCCACGGCCAGGAACAGCACGTCGAGCTCCCTGGCCCGCTCGTCGGTCAGCGGGTGGACCGGGATCGTGGCCCCGGCGTACTCGATCGTCTTGCCCTCGCCGGAGCCGAACGGGCGCAGGCAGTCGGCAGGCAGGCCGGCATCGGCGAGGATGGAGCAGAAGACGCCACCGACGACGCCTCGCGCGCCGGCGACGCCCACCGTGGGCCAGGTGTCCATGCGCTGACGATACCCGACGGCGCGGTCCGCGGCCATGGGGTCGGCGGCTCGTGCCGGCCGATGCGCACGTGAGACTGGCCGGGCAACCGGCGAAGGCGCCGTTAGAAGCCATTCCCGCGACGTTCGGCAGTGAGGCTGGCGCCGCGACACCGGAACGGCCGCTCAGCCGTCGCCGCGCTAGTGGGGCTGGCCTCCTGACGGCCGACGCCCCGCACGCCCCCGCTCCACCGACGAACGGCCAGCGTGACTCGCCGTAGCCGCTGTCGAGACGAGAACTGGCCGGGCCAGCGCCGAGAAGAGAATCGGCCGGAGCCGCCGCTGAATCAGCTCTATCGAGATGAGAACAGGATCGGGCGTTCCCCGCGCAGGAGCCGCGCGAGGTCCGCGTAGACCGCACCGGCCGTCACCCGGCCCCCCGCCCCGGGCCCACTGACCCGGACGGTGGTGCCGTCGCGGGACACGATCTCGAGCATGCTCTCCACGCCGTCGAGCGCCGCCAATGGATCACGACCATCGAGCGTGGCCGGACCGACGCGCATGCTCTCGCGATCGGCATCGGCCACGAGCCGCACCACCTGGCCGGGGACCACGGCCGCATCCAGGATGCCGCTCGTGTCCACGTCGGCCTCGGGACGCCATCGGCCCCACGCGACCGACGCCAGGATGGCGAGCTTCTGCGCCGCGTCGCGACCCTCGACGTCGAAGCTCGGGTCGGCCTCGGCGTAGCCGGCGGCCTGCGCATCGGCGAGCGCGTCGTCGTAGCTCTGCCCGCGGCCCATGGCGCCGAGGATGAAGGTGGTGGTGGCATTGACCAGCCCGCGCAGCCGCACGATCTCGCCCGTCACGCCGATGTGCTCCACCGTCTCGATCATCGGCGTGCCGCCACCGACGCTAGCGCTCCCGAGCAGCGCCGCAACCCGTCGCTCGGCCAGCTCGGCCAGCTCGCCGCCGTGGGTGGCCAGCAGCGCCTTGTTCGCCGTCACATACGGGGTGCCGCGGTCGAGCGCCGCCCACGCCCACTCGCGTGGTCCGTCGATCCCGCCCGCCAGTT
>JAHWJN010000079.1 GCA_019348395.1 Chloroflexota bacterium | reverse complement strand
CTCGAGCGATCGATCCACCTCGCCGGCGTCAACGACGAGCGTCGCGCGCTCAGCGAGCTCAATGCCGCGGCAGCGGATGCGTTCGGGGCGACCGGTGCCAGCATCGGGCTCGCCGATCCCGAGCGGGGGGTGCTCCGGTACGTCACTCCCGACGGCTCGTGGAACGAGTGGCCGGACGACGCCTTCATCGCCGGACGCGCGTTCACGAGCGGGCGGCGGATCCTGGCGCGTGACGCGGCGACCGAGGACCCGGCCCATGCCGAGCGCTACCGGGCGTCCGGGGCGCATGCCGTCATCGCCGCGCCGATCGCCACCGAGGCGCGTCGCATCGGCGTCCTCAGCGTCTACGCTGACCGCATGTCGATCTTCATCGAGGACGACCTCTGGCTGGTCGACCTGCTGGCCGACCAGAGCGCCGTGCTGCTGGAGGCTCGGACGCTTGCGGAGCACGCCTCCGCCCTGCGCGCCCGGGAGGAGGCGGCCCGATTGAAGGAGGAGTTCCTGTCCGCGGCGGCCCATGACCTCCGCACACCCCTCACCGTGGTACTGGGCCAGGCGGAGCTGCTCGAACGCCGGCACCAGCGCGCTCCGGACGCCCCGGCGGACGCCCGGGGGCTGGCACGCATCGCTCGAGAGGCCCGGCGGCTCAGCGACCTCGTCACCGAGCTGCTCGACGCGCAGCGGCTGGAGCAGGGCGCCATGATGGATCTGGCGCCGGCGGACCTGCTCGACGTGGTGGAGGAGGTTCGTGAGCGATACGCCGAGGGCGAGGTGAGCGTCCACGTCGACGAGCCGGCCATCGCGCTGGTCGCCTCGATCGACCGAACGCGGATCGAGCAGGTCCTGGACAACCTCGTCGAGAACGCGCTGAAGTACACGCCGGACGGAGCGCCGCCGGAGATCCGCGTCACGACCGCCGACGGCGAGGCACGGCTCGAGGTGGTCGACCACGGGATCGGGATCCCCGAACCCGATCGGCAGCGGATCTTCGAGCGATTCTTCCGCGCCTCGAACGCGCAGAGCATCACCGATACCGGGCTCGGGCTCGGGCTGTACATCTGTCACCGCGTCGTCGAGCAGCACGGCGGACGAATCTGGTTCGAATCGACGCCCGGAGGCGGGACGACCTTCACGATCGCGCTCCCGCTCCTGGCGGTACCCGAGGGCGAGACCGGGGACGAGCCCCGGGCGGCCGCGTGGGATGCCGGCCGCCCGCAGGAGGTCG
Organism: Chloroflexota bacterium; assembly: GCA_019348395.1. Taxonomy (GTDB): domain Bacteria; phylum Chloroflexota; class Limnocylindria; order QHBO01; family QHBO01; genus JACDBZ01. The sequence goes on along the minus strand of JAHWJN010000079.1, from coordinate 5,262 downwards.
CCGCCGATGCCTGAGATGCGAATCCTGGTCGTCGACGACGAGCCCGACATCCGGGACACCGTCCAGGCCATGCTCGAGATCGAGGGGTACGCCGTCGCGGTGGCGGCAAACGGTGCCGACGCGCTCGCCGCCATCGAGCGCGAGCCGCCGGACCTCATCCTGCTGGACATGCGCATGCCGATCCTGGACGGGTGGGGCTTCGCCGCCGAGCTCCGTCGTCGCGGGCTCGCCATCCCGGTCGTGGTCATGACCGCCGCCCGCGACGCCGCGCGATGGGCGGCCGAGATCGCCGCGCCGGCGTTCGTGGCCAAGCCGTTTCGCTTCGACGACCTGCTGCGGGCAGTCGACCGCGCACGCGCGACCGGCTGCTGACCGTCGACCGTCAGCTGGCGACGGCCGCCCCGCCCCCGCTCCAGCCCGCGCCGCCATACCCAAGGCAGCGCGTCGGATGCAGCACGATGGGCTGCGCGTACACCTCGGCGAAACGCTGCGCGCTGATCCCCGCACGGCAGAGGAGCTCGCGGTACTTGCGCGCGAATCCGGGGGTCATGAGCTGCCTCGCCGGCACCGACGGCAGCTCGGCCGTGGCCTCGATGAGCTCGACCTCGAACTCGGGGCCCGGCTGGCCGACGGCGAGCATGACGCTCGGCTGCTCACGCAAATTCTGCACCTTGCGCGCGTTGGGCTTGCTGAAGGCCACGATGCGCTGCCCGTCCCAGTGGAACCACACGGGCGCCACGTGCGGCCGCCCATCACCGCGCACGGAGCCGAGCCAGACGACGGGATCCTCGCGCAGGCACCGCTCGGCGGACGGGCGGAGCGGTGCAGTGATCGAGCGAGGCAGGGCGTGCGTCATGCGAGCAGTTTGGTGCCGGCGCGCGCCGCCGGCCAGAGCGGGACGTCGTACGCGGGTCTGTGACGTCCGGCGAGCGACGGGGCGGCCGGATGACGTAGGGCCGCTCCTATACTCGCCGGGCATGCCGCCCATCGCCAGCGTCGACGTCCCCGCCTCGAGCGCCAACCTGGGGAGCGGCTTCGACTGCTTCGCAGTGGCACTCTCGCTCAAGCTGCGCGCCGAGCTGTGGCACGGCGACGAGACGGGCATCGTGCTGAACGCGCGGGGCGAGGGCGCACCGCCGGACGGCACGGTGGCCGACGACAACCTCCTCATCCGGGCCTTCCGCGAGGGACTGCGAGCGTCGGCCGCCACCGGTGCGGGCTCCTGGAGGCTCGAGGTCTCGAGCATGATCCCCGCCGCCCGGGGGCTCGGCAGCAGCGCCGCCGCCATCGTGGCCGGCGTGGTGCTCGGCGCGGCGGTGGGTCGTCGTGCCGTCGACGCGGACGAGCTCCTTGGCCTCGCGGCCCGGCTCGAGGGGCACCCCGACAACGTCTCGGCCGCGCTCTACGGCGGGTTCACGCTCGCCCTGGCTGGCGACGAGGACCTGGTCCAGCTGCGTCGCTTTCGCGTCCCCGAGGCGTGGATCCCGGTCGCCTTCATCCCGCAGCGCGAGAGCCGCACCCCCGAGATGCGGGCGGCGCTGCCGGAGTCGGTCTCCCACGCGGCGGCCGCGCGCCAGGCGGCCCGCGCCGCCCTCCTGGCCACGGCGATCATGACCTCGGACGCGCGGCTGCTCCGCGGCGCCATGGCCGACGAGCTGCACCAGCCCTACCGCCTGCCCCTGCTGCCCGGCTCACAGGAGCTGATCGAGCTGGCCTACGACCGCGGAGCGGCCGGTGCGTGCCTCTCCGGCGCCGGTCCGACCGTGCTGGCCCTCTGCGACTCGCCCGCCGCAGCGCACGCGGTCGAGAAGGCGTGGAACTCCTCCGGTGCCGCCGGCATGGCGACTCGGCTCCGGTTCGACACCTCGGGGGCCCGGCTCCTCGCCGACTGAGGCCCGGCCACCGGCCGACAGGCCGGCGGGGTGCGCGAGATCGGGGCGACGGCCGTGCGCCGCAACCGCGATACCATGCCGTCCCCATGAGCCTCGTCACCATCAGCGGCGTGTCGAAGAGCCACGCCGCTCAGCACCTGTTCAGCGACGTCGGCCTGATGATCAGCGCCGGGCGGCGCGTCGCCGTCGTCGGCCCGAACGGCGCCGGCAAGACGACGCTGCTCGAGCTGATCACCGGCGACCAGGAGCCCGATGCGGGAACCATCACCCGGGCCCGCGACGTGGTCATCGGCTACCTGCGCCAGGAAGTGGCCGAGAGCAAGGGACGCAGCGCGCTGGCCGAGGTGCTCGCGGGCGCCGGCGAGGCGAGCGGCATCGCGCGGCGGATGCGGCACATCGAGATGGAGCTTGCCGACGCCGAGGACGAGGATGAGCTCGCCGAGCTCATGGACGAGTACGGACGCTTGCAGCATCGGTTCGAGGCCATGGGCGGCTACGGCATGGAGTCGGAGGCACGCCGCATCCTGGCCGGCCTCGGCTTCGCCGACGTCGACATGGAGCGCGACATCGGCGAGTTCAGCGGCGGGTGGATGATGCGCGTGGCGCTCGCCCGTCTCCTGCTGCAGAACCCCGACGTGCTGCTCCTGGACGAGCCGACCAACCACCTGGACCTGGCCAGCGTGGAGTGGCTGCAGGGCTTCCTGGCGCAGTATGCCGGCGCGATCGTCCTGGTCAGCCACGATCGTGACTTCATCAACGAGGTCGCCAACCGGGTCCTCGAGCTGCACGACGGCAGCGCCACGGAGTACGTCGGGGATTACGCCGACTTCGTCGAGCAGCGGACCGAGCGGATGGCACAGCTCGAGGCGGCCGCAAAGAACCAGCAGCGCAAGATCGCCCACACCGAGGCGTTCATCGATCGCTTCCGGTACAAGGCGTCGAAGGCGCGCCAGGTCCAGTCACGCATCAAGTCGCTCGAGAAGCTCGACCGTGTGGCCGCGCCGCAGCGCCGCCGGCGCTCCGTGAAGTTCCGGTTCCCCGAGCCCCCTCGTTCGGGGCGGACGGTCATCGCGCTGAAGGACATCGAGAAGCGCTACGGCGACAACGTCGTCTACGCCGGGGACCTGGACCTGACGTTGGAGCGCGGCCAGAAGGTCGCGCTGATCGGTCCCAACGGCGCCGGCAAGTCGACCCTGCTGAAGATCCTCGCAGGAGTGCTCCCCTTCGAGGGCGGGAGCCGCGAGCTCGGCTCCAACGTGCACGTGGCGTACTTCGCGCAGCACCAGATCGAGGCGCTCACCCCGACCAGGACGGTGTTCGAGGAGCTCAACGACGCCGCCCCGAAGCTGTCCACCTCGGAGGTCCGGCGGCTGCTCGGCGCGTTCCTGTTCAGCGGCGACGCGGTCGACAAGAGGGTCGGCGTCCTGTCGGGCGGCGAACAGACGCGTCTGGCGCTCGCGAAGCTGCTGGCCGACCCGGCCAACCTCCTCTGCCTGGATGAGCCGACAAACCATCTCGACATCCAGTCGCGCGACGTGCTCGAGGACGCGCTCAACGCCTTCGCGGGCACGATCGTGCTCATCACCCACGATCGCTACCTGATCCGCAGCGTGGCGAACACGATCATCGAGGTGAACGACGGGCAGGCCGATGTCTACCCCGGCGACTTCGAGTACTACGCCGCGAAGCGCGGCGTGGACATCGAGACGCGAGGCGCGGTGGAGGGCACGCAGGCCACGCCCCGCGGGGTGGTGGACGTGCCGCCGCGGCCGCGCGAGTCGGCGAAGGAGGCGTCGGAGCGGAAGCGCCGCGAAGCGGAGGCACGCAACGCGCGTCATCGTCGCACGCGCAACCTTCGCGAGGCCCTCGCCCGGACCGAGACCGATGCCGCGTCCGCCGAACGCGAGCTGGCCGAGCTCGCCGACCGGCTGGCCGACCCGGCCACCTACGCCGATCCGTCCCTCGTGCGCGAGCTCGTCGTCCGGCACAACGATGCGCGGGAGCGGGTCGACGCCCTGGCGAGCGACCGCGATCGCCTCGCATCTGAGCTGGACGTCGCCGAGTCGGAGGTCGCCCCGGTGTCCACCCGGTGAGCCGCCGGCACCCCGCGTCGGGCCCACCGGACCTTGCCGGCGTCGGGCTCGTCGTCCTTGCTGCCGCCTGCTTCGGAACGCTGGGCCCGCTGAGCAGGTTCGCCGGCGACGCGGGCGTCGACTCGCTCAGCATCGTGACCTGGCGCGCCGGGCTGGGGGCGGGGGTGATGGTCGGGTTCATCGTCATCCGCGCGGCACTCTCCGGCAGTCGACCCTTCTCGCTGCGACGCCTTCCCGTCCGCGACCGCTGGTTCATGGTCGCGGCAGCTGCGGCCAACACGCTGCTCAACCTGGCGGCCTTCATCGCCTTCGAGCGCATCACCATCGCCCTCACCCTGCTCGTCTTCTACCTGTACCCCGCGGGCGTGGCGATCCTGTCGACGCTCTGGTTCGGCGAACGGCTCGACCGCCTTCGCTGGGTCGCCCTGGGCGTGTCACTGGCGGGGATGGGCCTGGTCGTCGCCGGCGCGGGCGCCCTGGGGGAGCTCGACCTGCTCGGCATCGGGCTCGCATTCCTGGCGGCGATGACCCAGGTCTTCTACGTCCTCGCCGCGCGCCACGGCTTCGCCCATGTGCCGGGACCGCAGGCCGCGGCACTGACGATGGGCGGCGCCTTCATGCTGTACCTCCTGATCGTGGCGCTGGTGAGCCTCGTGCCGATCGGTCCGACGATCGCGCTGGCTCGGCCGCTCGCATCGTTCGACGCCCTGTGGCCGGTGCTCCTCGCGGGCCTGATCGGCGCCGGCGTCCCCACCGTCAGCTTCATCGTCGGGATCCGGCGCCTGGGTCCCTCGCCGGCGGCGATCCTCGCCACGCTGGAGCCGGTCGTCGGCGTGCTCCTCGCCGCATGGCTGCTCGCAGAGCAGCCGACCCCCTTGCAGCTCATCGGAGGAGCCTTCATCCTCGCCGCGGCTGTCCTGCTTCAGCTCCGGCCGCGCGGTCCCGTGGCCGACCACGAGGCGGTGAACTGCGAAGAACCGGACGGACCGGTCCCCACCGACCTGGAGGAACGAGCCGATGTTCGCGCGCGATGACGTTCACCGCGGTCGCCGCTTCCCCCTGCTCTGGATCTTCGGTCCGCTCGTGCTCGGTGCGCTGCTGGTCACCGCCATCGGCATCGGGATCCGGGCCACGCAGGGGTTCCCGGACATCGAGCTCGCCGAGCAGCTCGAGCAGGTCGCGGTCGACGGCGACCCGCTGCTCGCCGAAGTGACCGACTTCGACTGGGACCGGGTCTGCGTGTTCCCGCGCCGGCTGCCGAAGGAGACCGTCGACGA
>JAHWJN010000078.1:4231-6513 GCA_019348395.1 Chloroflexota bacterium | reverse complement strand
CTCAGCGCGGGGCTGCCGGGCTTCGCGCCGGCCGAGCTGGCGCTGATCGCCCAGGCCGCGCGCTACCACCGCAAGGGCATGCCCGATCTCGGGTTCTTGGAAGACCTCGCCCGCCCGGGCGACGAGGAGCGTCTCGACCGCATGGCCGTCCTGCTACGCCTGGCTGAGGACCTGGAGCGCAGCCGTGACCAGCTCGTGCGCGCGGCCCGCGTGGCCCAGGCGGACGGCGAGGTGCTCCTGGAGCTCGATGCGCCCGGCGACGCGCGCGTGGCCCGCTGGGCGGCCGAGCGCGAGACCGACCTCTTCGCCCGCGCCTTCGGTCGTGACCTGGCCATCGCGCAGCGGTAGGGAACGCCGCTCGCGGGTAGCCGCCTCCCATGGCCCTCACCTTCGGAACCGATCCGCTCGCGGGCGGCGGCGAGTCGCACATCCTCGACGAGCCGCGGCGCCTGCGCGCGGTGCTCGGCGATCGCGTCGTGCTCGACGCACAGCTCGGCGATCATCGAAAGCTCGTCCCGGCTGAACACCTTGCCGGTCGGGTTGTGCGGGGTGTTCACCACGATTCCGCGCGTCCGTGGGCCGAAGGCGGCCCTCAGCTCGTCGGGGTCGATCCGCCAGTCGGGCTCGTGGAGCGTGACGTAGCGTGGGACGGCGCCGGACAGGATCGCATCGGGCCCGTAATTCTCGTAGAACGGCTCGAAGACGACGATCTCGTCGCCCGGATTCAGCACGGCCAGCATGGCGGCCATCATTCCCTCGGTAGCACCGCACGTGACCGTGATCTCGGTCTCCGGATCGACCGACCAGTCCGGGTGCCAACGTGCGGTCTTCGCCGCGATGGCATGGCGGAAGTCGCGGGCGCCCCAGGTGATGGCGTACTGGTTGATGTCCGCGTCGATCGCCGCCTTCGCCGCCTCCTTCAGCTCGGGCGGGCAGGCGAAGTCCGGGAAGCCCTGGGCGAGGTTCACCGCGTCGTGCGCTATCGCGTGGCGCGTCATCTCCCGGATGACCGATTCGGTGAAGCTGGCCGCCTTGCGAGAGATGTCCGTCATCACGGCCAGCATACGCGTCGCGCGATCGGACCCACCAATCGGCACGCTCCATGCATTTGCGCCGCCCCGATGGGCGAGACCACCGATCCTGGATCATTGGCGGCGGCGCTGAACCGGGCGCTGCCGCTCGTCGCGCGTGACGCCGTCGCGCTCTCGGTCGTGGCCGGCACGCTGCCCGGCCCGCAGGGCATCGCGCTCGCCGAACCGCTGCGCGAGATGGCGACCGCCAACCTGCGCGACGTCGAGCGCCTGGCCGCCCGCGTGGCATCCGTTGGTGGCACGCCCTCGCTGGCGATCGACGAGCCGGCGCTGCCGAAGACGTGGAGTGCTTCGGTCAAGCGGCTGCTGGCGGACGGCCAGAAGACCCTGCAGGAGCTCGTCGACGCCATCCCGGCCGATGCCGACGACCCCGAGGGCGAGGCGACCGAGCACCTCCTCGAGCACATGGTCAACCGCAAGCGCGCCGAGCTCGAGCTGCTGGAGCGAGCCCTCCGCTAGCGCCCGCGGCCGGCCGATGCGCCGCGCTGTGTTTGCGGCTGCGCTTGCGGCTGCAAGAGGCTAACGGTGACCAGGACGCGAATGTCGTCGTCGCTTGCGCCACACGCAACGCCCGGGGATGCCGGAGCCTTCCACCGGTGCTTCTTCCCCGTTCGTTGCTCGCACGGCAAATACGTCGTCGCCCCGAGGTCACCCAAGGTTCGTGACCAACGGCCCCCCGCCCGATGCCGGTCGGCCCCCCGCAGCGGTCCTGGTGGCACGTGTGCGCACAGCGCCGTCGCGCGAAAGTCATGTCAGCAACCAATCACCCCACTCACCCAGCACGGGAAGGGATACGACAATGACCGCTCGGCTTCGGGCACTCGGCATCGTCCTCGGGATCATCGGCTTCGTCTTCGTGATCGGCGGAGGCTATGCCTTCTTCAAGGTGCAGGAAGGGACGACCTCCCTCAACAAGTTCAGCGAGGCGCAGGGCGTCACGCTCAGCTACAACGACCAGGGCCAGCTGACCGACCGCGGCACCGTGGAAGGTGCGCAGCCGATCATGGCGCTGCTGACCGATGACTGGGGCTACCCGGTTGTGGCCAGTGAGCTGAACCCCAACGATCCGCTGGTCAACACCGCCAGCGAGTACATGTACCAGATGGCCACGGTGGCCTACCACACGCTGCACAGCACGCAGACCGTGGTGCTGCCGGAGACGGTCGAGTACAACGGCGAAGTCTTCGAGGT
>JAHWJN010000078.1:0-4132 GCA_019348395.1 Chloroflexota bacterium | reverse complement strand
CGGCGTGCCCTACGAGTTCGCGGTCGACGGCCGCTACTGGGCAGACTTCGACCGCGAGCATCCGATCGAGGGCGCGGCGCGGGCGCAGGCCTGGACCGGTGTCGCACACGCGCTGATCGCCGAGCTCGGCGTCGGGACGGTCACCGCACAGGCGCTCCAGCTCGGACTCGCGCTGGCCGGCCTCTTCGCCGGACTCGGCGGCACGCTGATCCTGACCGGCGCGGGCCTGGTGTGGGCCACCCGTGCGGCGAGGGAAGAGGAGAAGGTCGCGGTCATCAAGCCGAACCCGGTGGGCATGCCCGCCTGACCCCTCCCCCACCCCGGTCACAAGCGCCGGGCGAGAACGAAGAGCCTGTCCCACCGAGGGCAGGCTCTTCTCGTTGCGCCCTCGAAACATCGGCGTGGCTGTCAGCGCGATCCGCGGCCGAATTCCTGCATGGAGCTGCCCTCGTCTACGCACATACGAGGTCCCCACCATGGGCCATCACGAAGACGAGAGCCTGATCGACAAGGTCAAGAACGCCCTCGGCATGGGCGACGGCGATCACCACGACGAGCACGGACACGAGCACGACGCCGGAGCGTCGACCCGGACCGATGCGACCGCCGACGAGCGAGCCGATGGATGGGCCGGCGTGCCCGAGGCGCTGTACGACGACACCTCGGCCACCGACGCACCCGCCGGCACCGATGCCGACCGCGGCGGCTTCGGCCAGAATCCCGGCCCGATCGGGAGCGCACGGTACGAGGGCGGCGCCACGGCCGACGACCTCGGCGGCGGCGACTTCGGGACCGATGGCGAACTGGACACCACCCGCGAGGACGCGGCCGCCTCGGAGTTCGGCGGCGCCTACGGTGAGGACGACACGGCGACGCCCACCACGGCCGCCTATGACCGCGGCGAGGCACCGCCCGTCGGCGAGGCCAGCTTCGGCACGGATGACGACTCGGTCGAGTCGGAGCGGCGCGAGACGGGCATCTAGCGCTCGCCCGCTCGGGCCAGCGGCCGATCGGCGTGCGAAATGTGCCGTCGACCGTCCGCCTGACGCCGTATCCTCGAGACAGCTTGGGGTACTGTCGACCAAGTTCAGGGGTCACACCGGACAGAAGGAGAGACCATGAGCATCATCGCGTGGTTGGTCGTAGGAGCCCTGGCCGGCTGGATTGCCGGCATGATCGTCAAGGGTGACGAGGGCTACGGCGTCATCGGCGCCATCATCGCCGGTATTCTCGGCGCCATCCTCGGTGGCTTCCTGCTGGGCCTCGTCACGGGCGAGGATTACATGGCGGAGTTCAGCATCATGACCGTCGTGGCGGCCATCGTGGGCGCCGTGATCGTGGTCCTGATCTGGCGCGCCGTCGCCGGACGCCGCTCCACCGTCTGAGCGTCGTCGCTCGCGCACCTGCGGCGGTCCCGGCTCGACCGGGGCCGCCGTTTTGGTGTCCGATGGCTGCGCGGGCGGGTTGGCGCGGCGACTCGCAATCTGCACCTGGGGCCGCGCATTAGACGGCGTATGGTCCGATGCGTCCTCCGCTCCATGCTCACCGGGGGCGTCGCGACGCCGCAGCCGTCCGGTAACGCGCGCGGATCGGCACAGATTTCCAGTCGCAGCGCCTCGGCTCGCACTCTGCACCCTGGGCGCGCACAGCTTCCACTCGCGCGCGTTGAGATCAGGCCCGGCCCGAGTCCTGCACGGTGGATTCACCTCACTCCACATCGGGGCAGGAACCATGACCGAACACGACCGCGACGAGAGCCTGATCGACAAAGTCAAGAACGCCTTCGGAATGGGCGACGACGACCATGGGGAGCACGGACACGAGCACCACGACCATGCCGGGCACGAGCACCACGACATGGAGCGGCCGGCCACCGACGAGTCACCCGAGCGCGACGAGCACATCGGGGGCATCGATGGCGCGCCGCAGGCGTCGGGCTACGAAGGCGCGTCCGGTGGCATGGGCGCCTCCGGCGCGATGGGTGGGGCAGGAGCCGCCGGCCCGACCGGCGCGACGGAGCCGCTCGACGATCCGACCGCCGGCGCCGCCGATCCGGGGCGCGTTCGCACCGAGTACGAGATGGGCCACGAGTTCGATCCCGACCACGAGAGCCGCGCCGATTCCGGCACGCTGCGGGAAGACACTGGCTCCCGGGGCCACGACCCCGCGACCTGACCTGGGGCGCTAGCGGTCGGCGCGAACCTCGCGCTCGTCCCCGCGCTCCTCGCCCAGCTCGACGGGCACGGCCGCCACGATCGCGACGAAGGCGACGGCTGTGAAGGCAACGACGATGAGCTCCACCATGCCCCAAGCGTGGACCGCTCGCCGCCTCCTCGCCATGGCCCGATGGTCCGGCTCTGGGACGCTGCCTTCCCGCACCCCGACGCGATCCTCTCTCTGTACGCACTTGCGGTACGCGTTTGCGGCTGGGGCAACCATCGGCGACGTTGGAGCGCCGCACGCCCCTTTCTTACCTGCCACTTGCCGCTCACGCATGACACAGCGGAGATGAGGCCGCACGCGCCGCCTTTTTCCCCGTTCGTTGCACCCCCGACAAACCCGCGGAGGGGGCGAGGCGCCACGGTGCCCCAGCACCGCCCCGACAAACAGCGGATGGGCGAGGGGCTGGGCGCACCAGCACGCTAGGATCGGCGGCGTGGACCCCGAGCAGATCCTGGCCAGCCTGAATCCCGAGCAGCGCGAGGCCGCGACCGCCACGGGCGGCCCGGTGGTCATCCTGGCCGGCGCCGGAACCGGCAAGACGCGGGTCATCAGCCACCGCGTCGCCTACGCCGCGGCCACCGGCGCAATGGATCCCAAGCAGGCGCTGATCGTGACCTTCACGGAGAAGGCGGGCGCCGAGATGCGGCACCGGCTACGTGCCCTCGGTTTGCCGCAGGTGCAAGCCTCGACGTTCCATGCCGCGGCCCGCCGCCAGCTCGCCCACTTCTGGCCGGAGATCCACGGCCGTCCCCTCCCCGATGTGCTCGAGTCGAAGCTGCGCATCATCGGGCCGATGGCCCGCTCCCTCCCGGGCGGCTACCGCTTCACGCCGGCCAAGGACCTGGCCGACGAGATCGAGCGCGCCAAGGTCCGCCGTCAGACGCCCGACACCTACGCGCCGGACCGTGAGCCGCCGATCCCGCCGGAGATCTTCACTCGCCTGTGGCGCCAGTACGAGGCGACCAAGGACCGCCGCAACGTCATCGACTTCGAGGACATGCTGAGCCTGGCCGTCGAGCTCTACGAAACCGATGAAGATGCGCGCGCGCTCGTGCATCGGCGCTACGGCTGGTTCAGCGTGGACGAGTACCAGGACACGAATCGGCTTCAGGAGGACCTGCTCCGGCTGTGGCTCGGCGATCGGCGCGACCTGTGCGTGGTCGGCGATCCGGACCAGACGATCTACACCTTCACCGGCGCGACCGCCGACTACCTCGAGACCTTCGCGGACCGATACCCCGGCGCCCGCGTCGTGCGCCTGGGCCACAACTACCGCAGCACACCGCAGATCCTGTCGCTGGCCAACCGCCTGATTCCGGGCCGCGAGCTGCGCTCCACCGAGCCGCCGGGTCCCGTGCCCGAGCTGCGGGCGCACACCGACGACGCGGCCGAGCGCGCCGCCATCCTGTCCGACATCCGCCGCCTGGCCTCGGACGGCGTGCCGTTCACCGAAATGGCGATCCTCGTGCGCACCAACGCCCAGCTCGTGCCATTCGAGTCGGCGCTCACCTCGGCACAGGTCCCGTTCACGGTGCGTGGCGTCCGCTTCTACGCCCGCCCCGAGATCCGCGCCGCCGTCCGCGCCCTCCGCGCCGAGAGCGGTACGACCGGCTCGTTGACGACGGTCGTCGCCCGCCACTGGAAGGCCGAGCTCGGCTTCGACGAGACCGATGCGCCCGGGCCTGCCGCCGGCGCCGAGGCCCGCGACCGGCATGCGGCGCTCGCCACGCTGCTGGCCATGGCCCGCGCCCTGGAGGCCGAGGAGCCGGACGCGTCGGTGGAGGACTTCCTGGCCGATGTCGCGCGGCGCGACGCCGACGAAGCCGATGCGGAGGCCGCCGGGTCCGGCGTCACGCTCTCCACGCTGCATCGGGCCAAGGGGCTGGAGTGGGACGCCGTCTTCCTGCCG
>JAHWJN010000077.1 GCA_019348395.1 Chloroflexota bacterium | reverse complement strand
CGGTCGTAGGCCTCCTGGGTGAGCCAGGTGGTCTGCTGTCCGGGCTGGGTGCTCATGGCGCGATGCTACGGGGATCGCACCGGTGCCGGGATCGGTGCGTCGGTGCAGCGGCCCACCTCGCCGGTGACGGCGGCCCATCCCACGAGCACCGGAACGCACCCTGCGGCTCCACCGATGACGATGTTCTGCGTTGTCCGGCGCTTCAGGCCCAGGGTGTAGACGAACACGTAGAACGCGGTCGCGCTCAGGGCGAGGAGCGCGCTCAGCAGGTTGACCGCCAGGCTCAGCCAGGCGAAGGCGATCGCGGTCAGGGCGATGCCGAAGATGAGCGCGTTGCGCGGCGGCACGGCATGCTGTGGCAGGGGGCGGTGCCGCGTGCGCCGCATGACGTCGTCGATGTCGCGATCGACGTACATGTTGATCGCGTTGGCGCCACCCGCGGCCAGGGTCCCCCCGAGCACCACGGCGGCCATGAGCCAGACGGACGGGATCCCCCCGTGTGCGAGCACCATGGTCGGGACGGTGGTCACCAGCAGCAGCTCGATGATCCGCGGCTTCGTCAGCGCCACGTACGCCCGCGCCGTGTCGCGGGGGCCCGGCTCGCGCGCCGGGTCGGATGCCGCCGCGCTGAGCTCCACGGCTCGCAGCCGCCGGGTCGCCAGGACGAGCCAGACCGAGAGCCCGAACAGGGCCGCCCCGACGGCCAGGTGCGGGACCACGAACAGCGCCGACAGCCGCGACCACACATTCAATCCGCCGAGGACGATCTGCACCACGATGAGCAGCGCCATCCAATGCGAGAGCCGCCGCGGCAGCCGAGCGTCGGTGGCGCGGCGCACGGCCACCACCAGCCACACGATGAGACCGACCAGCACCAGGCTCATGAGCCGATGCGCGAAGTGGGCAGCCTGCTCGCTTCCCACGATGGCGGGCACGATCGATCCGTTCATGAGCGGGAAGTCGGCGTAGGCGAGGCCGGCGTGGTGGCCGGTGACCCAGGACCCGAGGATCATCTGCCCGAAGATCGCGAGCGCGGTGACGAGTGCCAGCCGCGTCAGGCCGGGCCGCAGGTCCATGCGCGGCATCGGCCCGTGGCTCGTCCGTTCAGCGATGAAGATCACGGAGGCGAAGACGACGAGCGCCATGGCGAGGTGAGCACTCACGAGCTCGGCGGCCAATCCCTGGAGCACGACCGCCGCGCCGAGCAGCGACTGGACGATGACCAGGACGCCCGCCGCGACGGCCGCCGCCAGCAACGGCAGGTCGCGGCGGCGCCGGCTGAACACGGTGATGAGGCCGATCGCGCCCACCATCGGTCCGACGAAGACCGCGGCGATCAGCCGGTGCGTGTGCTCGATCCAGGCATGGAGGTCGGCCGGCGGGAGCCACCCCCCGAAGCAGAGCGGCCAGTCGGGACAGCCCAGCCCGGAGTCGGTGGCGCGGACGAGCCCGCCCACGGAGATCAGGACGAACGTCGCGACGGCAGCCGCGACCGCAAGCTTGGCGAATCGGGTCATGGTTCCTCTGGCCGCCCGGTGGCGCGGCGGGCGGGCCCGGCCATGATAGTCGTCGCCGAGGTCACCGGTCAGTGGCCGATCGGCCGGCTACCGAACCGCGGTCAGCGCCCGGCGCACGCGTCGCTCGGCGGCCCGGGCCTGTGGCGCATGCCGGAAGGGCGAGGGCAGCAGCGGGAGGACGGCGCGAGAGACCGAGGCGATCCGCTCCATCCCGCGTTCGCGTGCCGGCGACCAGGGCACACCGTACTGGCGGCGGATCGGGGCGCGCAGCGTGGACATCGAGACGAGATGCGCCGCGTCCCAGGCGAGTCGTGGGGGGAACCGGACGGGGTACAGCACGGTTCGCGCGATCCGCCGCGCGGCCGGCGTCACGTGGACCGTCCCATCGGCGATGAGGCGGTCCATCCAGGCCCGCAGGTCCTCGATCCTCGGCGGCAGCATGTCGGGCGGCACGCCGAGCAGCGTGGCGACCTGTGCGCTCTCGAGGTGATACGCCTGCTCCTCGGCCGAGGTGAGCGGGTGCACGAAGCGCCCGTAGATGCGGAGCGCCGTGTCGACCAGGGTGGCGTGCACCCACAGCAGCGCCTCGGGATCCATGGCGGTGTACGGCGTGCCGTCGTCCGGCCGCATGCCGCGAACGCGCTCGTGGATGGCGTTGACACGCCGAATCGTCGCCTCGGCCACGGAGCGCGTGCCGAACACGACGTCGAAGCTCGATGTCAGCGTGCGGAGCAGCCGGCCGAACGGGTCGGTGGCGTAGGTCGAGTGCTGGGCGACCCCGGCGGCGACCACAGGGTGAGCCGCCTGGAGCAGGAGGGCGCACGAGCCGCCGGCCAGCACCACCAGCTCACGGTCGATTCGCCACGACACGCTCTCCGGGCCGAATAGGCCGACCGCCTCGGCGACGCCGTCGCGGGCGCTCATCGGAACGCGCTGGCGGGCGTTCCTCGCGGGTGGCGCGGCTCACGGAAGAGGACGCGGAAGACGATGCCGGCGACCACGCCGGCCACGAAGCCGCCGATGTGTGCCATGTACGCCACGCCGCCGGCCGTCTCCTCGGTCACGGCGATGGCGCCGAGCCCGTTCACGAACTGGAAGGCGGCCCACAGCCCGATGGCGACGATGGCCGGGACCCAGATCGGGAACCGGATGAGGAGGACGAGCACGCGGTTGGTGGGGAACATGACGAGGTACGCGCCGAGCACACCCGAGATCGCGCCGGAGGCGCCGAGGGTCGGGATGATCGAGCCGGTGTCGACCATGATCTGCGCGAAGCTGGCCACGATCCCGGCGACGACGTAGAAGACGAGGTAGAGCCCATGGCCGATGCGGTGCTCGACGTTGTCGCCGAAGATCCACAGGAACAGCATGTTGCCGCCCAGGTGCAGCCAGCCACCGTGCATGAACATGCTGGTGAACAGGGTCAGCCAGATGGGCGACGGTCCGGGCTCCTGTGGGATCTCGCGGGTCTCGCCCTGCACCGTGATCGGCCGGGGCTCGGTCAGGTCGACGTTGTTCGTGATCTCGAACGGCACGGCGCTGTAGCCGTACGTGAACTCCTGTCCCTCGGTACTGCCACCCGCACCCTGCAACAGGAGAAACACCGCGATGTTGATCGCGATGAAGGCGAGGCTGACGAACGCCGGACCGTGACCCCGCTCGTTCTCGTCGCTGATCGGGAACATCGGGCGGATCATAGTGCAGGGGTCGCGCCATAATCGGCCGATGGAAATCGATGTCCGCGGCTTCACCGGCGAGCCGCGCCAGTTTCTCGAAGCCGGCGAGCTGGCGTTCGGGGATCGTGCGCACGACGACGACGTGCCCGCCTTCGAGTCGCTGTTCGAGCCTGATCGCGCGATCGGCGCCTATGACGGCGATCGCCTCGTCGGGACGGCCGGCATCTTCAGCTTCGACCTCACCATCCCAGGCGGGGTGATGCCCTCGGCGGGTGTCACGCTGGTCGGCGTGCATCCCACGCATCGGCGCCGGGGAATTCTGCGCCGGATGATGCGGGCGCAGCTTGACCACGTGCACGAGCGGGGCGAGGCCACGGCCATCCTGTGGGCGTCGGAGGGCAGCATCTACCAGCGCTTCGGCTACGGGCTGGGCACGATGCTGACCCGGCTCTCGATCGAGCGCGATCGCAGCGCCCTTCGCCGTCCGCTGGAGCCCAGCGGAATCGTTCGGTTCGTCGATGTCGCCGACGCAAAGCGCGTGCTGCCGCCCGTCTACGACGCGGTGGCCCCGACCCGGCCGGGGTTCTTCGCCCGTACGCCCGCCTTCTGGGACGCCGACATCTTTCGTGATCCCGAGCACTGGCGCCGCGGCGCGGGGCCGGCGTTCTACGTCGTGCACGAGGCCGACGGGCAGGTCGATGGCTACGCGCGGTACCGCATCCGCGAGTCATCCGACCAGGACGGCCCCCGCCGGATCGTCATCCTGACCGAGAAGCTCGCGACCAACCCGATCGCGGATCTCGAGCTGTGGCAGTTCCTGGTCGGCATCGACCTGGTGTCGTCGATCGACGCCTGGAACGTGGCACCGGACGACCCGATCCTCCTCAACGCCCTCGAGCCGCGTCGGCTGGGGATGGGCCTGGCTGACGCGGTCTGGCTGCGCGTCGTCGACGTGGCCGCCGCGCTGACCCAGCGACGCTATGCCGCCGACGGCCGGCTCGTGCTCGACGTCACCGACGAGTTCTGCCCGTGGAACGCGGGCCGCTGGGCGCTCGCCGTCGAAGGCGGCATGCCGATCGTCGAGCAGGCGACCGACGCGCCCGACCTGGCCTGCGACATCACCGACATCGGCGCGGCCTACCTCGGCGGCATCGGCTTCACCGCGCTGGCCGATGCCGCCCGCGTGCGCGAGCTTCAACCCGGCGCCGCCCTGCGAGCGGACGTGCTGTTCCGCACGCCGCGGCCGCCGTGGTGCCCGAAGGTCTTCTGAGGGCCGTCCCGGGGGGGATCAGCCGCCCGGCTCGCTGGCGGCGGTAGCGGCCAGGACCTCGCGCGTCGGATTGCGGATGCCGATGCCGCTGACCAGCGCGCCGCCCAGCAGAAGCGCGGCGGACACGATCATCGCCAGCCGGAACGCATCCGTGCTGGCGGCCCGTGCCGCCTCGGCGACGTCTTGATCCAGGCCGTCCGGCAGCGCGGTGAGGGGCTGGACCTCGGCACGCACCGCGGGATCGGTCACGTCAAGCTCCGGCGCGCTGGATTCCAGGGAGCCATAGAAGCTGGCCGTGACGGCGATGAACAGCAGGGCGAACACGAGGGGCTGACCCACGCGACTGACGGCGTTGTTGATCGCCGACCCGAGACCAGCGTTGCGGATCGGTACCGACGCCATCAGGGCCGTCGTCAAGGGTGCGACGAGCATGCTGATGCCGACGCCGAACAGGACCAGGGGCAGGAGGACATCCACGACCGCGTCGAGCGGCGGCAGCAGGCTGCCGGGTGCGGCCGGATCCGCCCGCCACGCCGCCGAACCCGCGGGAATGCGCGCCAGCCACAGGAGCGAGGCGGCCATGACGATCGGCCCGACCGTGAGGAAGAGCCGCGGGCCGATCCGCGCCGAGAGCCGGCCGGCCGGCGTCGACAGCAGTGTGAGCAGCACCGCCGATGGCATCAGCGTCGCCCCCGCAGCCAGCGGCGAGTATCCGAGCGTGCCCTGGAAGAACACGTTCTGGACGCCCATCGAGACGTAGAGCGCGCCGTACACCAGCAGCGTCGCAAGGTTCACGGCGGTGAAGTTGCGAGAGGCGAAGAGGTCGGGTGGCACCAGCGGACGGGAGCGCGTCAGCATGAGGACCGGCACCGCCACCGTCGCGACGGCGCCGACCCCGAGCGACGCCCAGGCCACGGAGTCGGTCCAGTTCTGCTGCTGGCCACGCGTCGCTCCGAAGGCGAGGCCGCCGACAGCCAGGGCGATCGTGGCTGCGCCGAGCCAGTCGAATTCTCCGCGCGACTCCTCGTCGCGGCTCTCGGGGACCGACCGCGTGGCCCACAGCGCCACGGCGATGATCGGCACGTTGATGAGGAATGCCCACCGCCAGCTGAGCGCCTGCACCAGCAGGCCGCCGACGAGCGGTCCAACGATCAGTGTCGCCGAGGTGCCCGCGGCCCACAGGCCGATCGCCCGGCCGCGCTCCTCGCCGTCGAAGGTGGCGGTGATGATCGAGAGGCTGCCAGGCACCAGCAGCGCCCCGAAGATGCCCTGCAGGATCCGGGCGGCGATGAGGAGCTCCATCGTTGGCGCCAGCCCGCATCCCACTGACGCGACGCCGAACCCGACCAGGCCGACGGTGAACATCCGCCTCCGGCCGTAGTGATCGTTGAGCGCGCCGGCCAGGATGAGCAGGGCGGAGAGCACGGTGAAGTACGCGGTCGTCACGTACGTGAGACCCTCGAGCCGACCGACCAGGGTGGCCGGCAGGTCGCGCCCGATGGGATCGAGGGCGACGTTCACGATCGTCCCGTCCAGGAAGACGACCGCCGAGCCGAGAATGGTGGCGAGGAGGATGCCGGCACGCTGGCTCACCGGGCCATCGTACGACCGGTGCTGTCGCCCCCGCCGGTGTCGCGTGCGTGCTGGCTCCCGCGTCGGGATCGTTGCCCGGCCGTGCGGGCCGGCGTAGGGTTTCCGGCATGAGCAGCGCCGCGCTCGATCGGCTCCTGGCGATCCTGCTCGTCGCCCAGCTGGCGAGCGGCCTGGTGACGCTGCGGGCTGGCGTACCGGCAACGGCGCCCCTGTTCTGGTTCCATGGCCTCGTCGGCGGGATCCTGCTCGTGGCTGCCATCGAGAAGCTCCGCCGAAGCATCGGTCCCGCGCTCCGACGGCGGCGATGGGGACGCCTCGTGCTCGGCGCCCTCCTCACCTTCTTCGTGGCGGCGGCGCTGGCCGGAGGCTTCACCTGGGTGGCAAGCGGACGCATCCTGTCGATCGGTCCCTGGACCATCCTCACTCTGCATGTCTGGGCGGCGCTGGCCGTGATCCCGATCGTCGCCCTTCACCTGCTGCCACGACGCTGGCGCCTCCTGCGACCCCCGGTT
>JAHWJN010000076.1 GCA_019348395.1 Chloroflexota bacterium | reverse complement strand
GGATCGGCCCAAAGACCACCCGCGCCAGCATGTACAGCAGGTACATCGCCGAGAGCACGATGCCCGTAGCCGCCAGGACGCCCTGAACCGGGTAGGCTTCGTACCCGCCCATGATGCTCATGAACTCCGAGACGAACACGGCGAGGCCCGGCAGGCCCATCGCCGCCATGGCGCCGAGCGTCAGCAGGCCGCCGGCCCAGGGCATCCTGGCCGCGAGGCCGCCGAGCTCCCGGATCGTGCGTGTCCCCGTCCTCGCCGCGATCACGCCGACCGGCGAGCTCGTGGTCGGAGCCGTGCGCCACACCCCGATGCTCATCCTGTCCGGTCGCGCGCATCCGTACGAGGGCTACTCCCAGCGCGAGGCGACGCTGCTGCTGCGCGCCGTCCTCTCGCTCGGGGTCGAGACGCTGGTGGTGACCAACGCGGCGGGCGGCCTGGATCCGGAGTACGAGCCCGGCGACGTGATGCTGATCACCGACCACATCAACCTGTCCGGCGACAACCCGCTGCTCGGCCCGAATCTCGAGCGTTTCGGGCCCCGCTTCCCGCCCATGACCGATGCGTACGACCCCGCCCTCCGCGACGCCGCGCTGGCGTCCGCCGAGCGGACCGGCGTCGGCCTGCGCCGAGGCGTCTACCTCATGCTGTCCGGCCCCTCGTACGAGACCCGCGCGGAGATGCGAATGCTCCGGACCCTCGGTGGCGACGCGGTCGGCATGAGCACCGCGCACGAGGTCATCGTGGCGCGCCACGCCGGTGTTCGCGTGCTCGGGTTCAGCCTGGTGACGAACAAGGCGACCGACGACGTTGAGACCGGCGCGAGCCACGAGGAGGTCATCGAGATGGGTCGCATCGGTGCCCGGCGGCTCGTGACCCTGCTCGGTGACCTGCTCCCGCAGCTGGCCTGACCCCGAGCGGATGCTCTTCTTCGACCTCGACCTGGCGCAGATCCTGGCGATCGGGATCGCCCTGGTCGTCGGTATCACCTTCCACGAGTTCAGCCACGCCTTTCTCGCCGATCAGCTCGGCGACCGACGACCCCGTGCCCTGGGGCGGGTGAGCCTGAATCCGGCCCGGCACATCGACCCCGTCGGGGCGCTCGTCTTCCTGATGGCCGGCTTCGGCTGGGGCAGGCCGGTACCGGTGAACGTGTACGCGTTGCGGCCAGGTCCGATCGGCATGGCGCTGGTCGCATCCGGCGGACCGATCGCGAACGTTCTCGTGGCCATCGTCGGTGCGGCGCTGTTCCGTGTCCTGGACTCCGGTGGCGGCACGGGCTTCGTGATGGACCTGACCGCCGGTGTCGTCTTCTACAACCTGCTGCTCGCGGTGTTCAACCTGCTGCCCATCCCGCCGCTGGACGGCTACAACGTGGCGCTCGCCTTCCTGCCGCCGAAGGCGGCCTTCACCGTCCAGCGCTACGCCCAGTACGGGATCATCCTCATCCTGCTTCTCGTCTTCCTTCCGGGCAGCCCGCTGCGCGTCGTGTTCGGCTGGCTGCGGGATCTGACCGGGGTGCTGATCGGTGCATAGGGTCGCCCAGTTCGTGGCGCACGTTCGGGCTCGCGTCGAGCCGGCCGAGACGGACGACGCCCGGCGGCTGCTGGGCGAGGCTGCCTGGCCGCTGTTCGCGGCGATGCCGGTCGCCGACCGACGGCACGCCCACGACGTGGTGGCCCGCCTGCGGGCCGGCGGCTGGGACGATCCCGATCTGCTCACGGCCGCGCTGCTCCACGACGCGGCGAAGGGGCACCGCATGCGACTGTGGCACCGCGTGACCGGCGTGCTGCTGGAGACCGCCGCGCCGAACCTGCTATCCCGTATTGCCTCTCCCGATCCCGGATCGTGGCGCTACGCGTACCACCTCTACCTTCATCACGATCGGCTGTCGGCCGACCTCGCCGAGGCCGCCGGCTGCTCGGCGCGCGCCGTCGCATTCCTGCGTGGCAGCGCCTCGGGCGCCGATGACGTGCGGCTGGCGCACGCGCTGAAGGTCGCCGATGACGCAAGCTGACGGCATGGAGCCGATCCCGATCGAGCCGAAGGTTGCCGTGGCGGTTCCCGTCGGCGATCCGGAGTTCCGCATCGAGCTGCCCGTCTTCGAGGGACCCCTGCAGCTCCTGCTGCACCTCATCGAGTCCCGCCAGCTGGACATCCTGACGGTGCCGCTGGCCGAGGTGGCAGATGCGTACGTCGGTCACCTGGCTCGCCATCCGGTCGACACCGTCAACCTGTCCGAGTTCGTCGCCATCGCGGCACAGCTCATCTACCTGAAGTCGAAGCGGATGCTGCCGACCGAGCCGCTGCCGCCGGTTCCCGAGGGTTCCGACGAGCCCGATGAGGACGAGCTGCGACGTCGCCTCCTCGAGTACCGGGCCCTGCGCGACGCGGCGGTGGCCCTCGGCGAGCGTGACGGCGTTGCGCCGGTCATGCGACGCGAGCCACGCGAGGCGGACCTGCCCGTCGTGCCGACCGAGCCGCTGCCGGTGGCTGTGCTCGTGAGCGCGCTCGAGGCGCTCGCCGCGATCCCCGAGCCGGTTGCTCCGCCACCGGAGGTGATGAAGCGAGAGATCACCATCGGCCAGCAGATCGAGGTCCTGCGCCGGGCGCTGTCGCGCGGTGGCCGGGTGGTCCTGCAGTCGATCCTGGCCGGTTGCCGGACCCGGACCGAGGCGACGGTGACCTTCCTCGCCACGCTCGAGCTTGTTCGTCGCCGGCAGGTGAGGGCGCAGCAGACCGATCTCTTCGGCCCGATCGTGATCGAGAACCTGACCGAGACGAGCCGATGAGCGAGCCAGCCCACGACCTCGACGCGTTCTTCGAGGCGCTGCTCTTCATCGCCGAACGCCCCCTCGCGACCGCGGAGCTGGCCGAGCTGGGCGGCGTGCCGCGCCTCGAGGCGGAGGGGACCCTCTCCGCGCTGGCCGAGCGGCTGATCGAGGACGGCCGAGGCCTCCGCGTGCAGCACCATGACGATGCGTGGCAGCTGGTCACCGCGCCGGAGGTGGGCGAGCGGCTGGCGACGTACGCCGCGCGCGAGGAGGCACGGCTCTCGCCCGCATCGCTCGAGGCGCTGGCGGTCGTCGCCTATCGGCAACCGTGCACCCGCGGCGACGTCGAGCGCGTCCGCGGCGTCGACTCGGACTACGTCATCCGCTCGCTGCTCCATCGGCGGCTCATCACCGAGGTCGGTCGCCGCGACACGCCGGGCCGCCCGGTCCTCTTCGGGACCACCTTCACCTTCCTCGAACGCTTCGGGCTCACCTCGATCGAGGATCTGCCAGCGCTCTCGTCGGAGGCCGCGCAGCTCAGCGCCCTGGCCGACCGGGCGGCTCCGGACCCCGCTGCCGATGCCGGGTGAGGCCGAGCGGCTGCAGAAGCTGCTGGCGCGGGCGGGCGTCGCCTCTCGACGCGCGGCCGAGCAGCTCATCGCCGACGGACGGGTCAGCGTCAATGGGCGCCGGGCGACGCTCGGCGAGTCAGCCGACCCGGGCCGGGACCGGATCGAGGTCGACGGCCGTCCCGTCGGTGGCGCCCCGGCCGCGATCCACCTGGCGGTCCACAAGCCGCGCGGGTATCTCTCCTCGGCCCGGGACGAACGCGGCCGGCGGTCGGTGCTGGCGCTGGTGGGCCTCGGCGGCGGGCGCCTCTGGCCCGCCGGGCGGCTCGACGTCGAGTCGGAGGGCCTGATGCTGCTCACCAACGATGGGGAGTGGGCCAACCGCGTCCTCCACCCTCGCTACGGCACCGAGCGGGAGTACGCCGCGTTGGTGAGCCCGCGTCCCACCCGGAGCCAGCTCGGTCGGCTGCTCGACGGCGTGACGCTCGAGGACGGGCGGGCGCACCTGCTCTCCGCGCGGTTCGCGGCACCACCGCCGGAGGTCGAGCGCGACCGGGCCGAGGACGGCGCATGGCTGCGAGTCCGGATCGGGGAGGGACGCAAGCGGGAGATCCGACGGCTCTTCGCGGCGGTCGAGGCGGACGTCGTGCGGCTGGTGCGGACCCGCATCGGACCGCTCGAGCTGAAGGGGCTGCGCAGCGGAGAGTGGCGACGCCTCCGGCGCTCCGAGGTCCAGGCACTGGCCGGCGGGCGCCGACGATGACCGGGACGCGGGCGGTGGCCATCGACGGACCGTCGGGCGCTGGCAAGAGCACGGTCGGCCACGCGCTCGCCCGCCGGATCGACGCCACCTTCATCGATACGGGGTTGATGTACCGAGCGCTCACCCTGGCCGCGGTGGAGCGGGGAGTCGACGTCGAGGACGGGGCAGCGCTCGGCGCGCTGGCGGGGCGCTGTCAGGTCGCGGTCGAGCGTCCCGCGCCGGATCAGCGTGATCGGCTCGAGACGGTGATGCTCGACGGCCGCGACGTCACCCGGGACGTCCGTCGCCCGCGCATCGACCGCGCCGTCAGCGCGGTGAGCCGGCACGCCGAGGTTCGCGCGGCCATGCTCGGCGTCCAGCGCGAGGCGGCGCGCCGTGGCGATGCCGTGATGGTCGGGCGGGACATCGGGACTGTGGTTCTGCCGGATGCATCGCTCAAGGTCTATCTCACGGCCGACGCGCAGACTCGTGCGCTGCGCCGCGCAGTGGAGATGGGGCGTCCGGAGCGATACGAGGAGTACCTCGACGAGATCCGCCGTCGCGACGACGCCGACTCCGGCCGGGAGGTTGCGCCACTGCGCCAGGCGGACGACGCGCTCGTGCTGGACACCGCGCGCCTCAACGTGGACGAGTGCGTCGACGCCATCGTCGCGCGGCTGGAGGAGATCGGTGCGTAGGTGGTTCTACCATCCGGGCGCGGCGCTCATCGGCTTCGTCTCGCGCCTGCTGTGGGGCGCTCGGATCGAAGGTGTCGAGCACCTGCCCCGGACAGGCCCGTTCATCGTGGTGGCGAACCATTGCTCCAATCTCGACCCGCTGATGATGGGGTGGGCGACCGGCCACCAGATCGGGCGGGTCGTGCACTTCATGGCGAAGATGGAGATGCGCAGCTGGCCTGTCATCGGCTGGCTGGCGACCCAGTCCGGGGTGTACTTCGTTCGCCGCGGCGAGCGCGACCGCGCGGCGCAGCGGTTCAGCCTCGCGACGCTGGCCTCGGGCGAGCCGATCGCGATCTTCCCGGAGGGCACGCGCTCGAAGGACGGCCGGCTCAAGGCCGCCAAGCCGGGGGCGGCACTCATCGCCATGCGCTCCGGCGCGCCGCTGGTACCCGCCGCAGTGAGCGGCACCCACCGAATCTTCCCCGGCCGCTCGCGGTTCCCCCGGAGCTCGCAGGTCACCATCCGCTTCGGCGCGCCGTTCACGCTGGACCATGTGCCCACCGGGCGATTGGACCGAGCGACCCTGGCGACCGGCACCGAACGGGTCATGTCGGCCATCGAGGAGCTCCTTCCGCCGGAGCAGCACCGACCACCCGCGTCGGACTGATCGGGAACTGACGCGGGCGCGTATCCCTCATAGAATGGGTGCGATGACCACGGCAACCCGACCCGACGTCCGCATCGCCGAGCGTGCCGGCTTCTGCTACGGCGTGCGTCTGGCGATCGACAAGGCCAAGCACGCGCGCGAGCAGGGCAAGGAGGTCACGACCCTCGGCCAGCTCGTGCACAACCCCGGCATCAAGGCCGACCTGAGCGACCGCGGCATCCGCACCGCCGACCTGGCCGACCAGGTCGAGGGCGGCACGCTCGTCATCCGCGCCCACGGCGTCCCCAAGTCGGAGTCCGAGCGGGTGCGCGGCAAGGGCGACCTCGAGGTGATCGACGCCACCTGCACGTGGGTGCTCCAGTCGCAGAAGGCGGCTCGCGAGCTGGCGGAGGCGGGCTACACCGTCTGCATCATCGGGCACGAGGACCATCCCGAGGTCAAGGGCGTGCGCAGCTATGCCGGCGAGAAGCACGTCGTCGTCGACGACATGGACCGATCCACCTGGGAGCGCGTGCCGCGAACGAAGAAGATCGGCGTGCTCAGCCAGTCGACGATTCTGCCGCAGAAGCTCGAGGAGTTCGCCGCCTTCTGCCTGCGCCGCGCCCACGACCTTCGGGTCGTCAACACGGTGTGCCCCGTCACGCTGACCCGCCAGGACGACAGCGTGGAGCTGGCTCGCCAGGTGGACGCCATGATCGTGGTCGGCGGGAAGAACAGCTCGAACACCAAGGAACTCGCCGTGAAGTGCGCCCAGATTCTGCCCGAGACGGTCCACGTCGCCGATGCCGATGAGCTCGCCGCAGAGCACGCGGAGTGGGTGCGCGGCAAGGCCCGGATCGGCATCACCGGCGGCACGTCAACACCCGAGGTCGACCTCGAGGAGGTCCGGGAGCGGGTCTACGCCCTGACCGCCTAGCGGTCGTGCTCACGGTCACATCGTCAGCTTGCGGATCCATCGGGCGAGCTTGCGCTGCAGGACCTCGTAGGAGAGGTGCGCCCGCCCGATCTCGAAGTTGCGACGCGCGATGCGGGCCTGGCGTTTCGGGTCGGCGAGCACGGCACGGACCTCGCGCACCGTGGCGGGGGTGATGGCGCCATCGATCTCGATCAGCTCGAATCCGAGTGGACGGATGTCGGCCTCGTATACCGAGTAGCGGTTCACGACGGTCGGCTTACCGTAGTAGATCGCCTCCACCAGGGCGTT
>JAHWJN010000075.1 GCA_019348395.1 Chloroflexota bacterium | reverse complement strand
AGACCCTGCCACCCGGCAGCTCGGCCGGCGACACCGGCGGCCCCGGCGAGCCCGTGGCCACCGAGCTGGACATGCCGGGCCCGGACGACCCGGTCGCCTGGAACTACGTGCAGGCCGACACCCTCGTGGTGGGTCCCGACGGCGAGGAGCTGGGTCGCGTGGCCGCCATGCTCGGCACGGAGGACGAGGGCATCTTCCATGGCGTGGCGGTGACCCCCTACGACGACGGCACCACCCGCGTCGTGCCGGCCGATGCGGTCACCGGCCTGACGACCGCCAAGGTGGAGATCGCCTATGGCCGCGACGAGCTGGCCGCCGCAGAGGAGCACTCGCCCCCCGAGCGGTGACCTGACTCCCGCATCGGCCACCGGCATCGGGTGCCCGATCGGCTCAACGAGGTGGTCGGGTACGATCGCCGGATGACCGCCGAGACCGATGCCGCCCACCGTGTCGACCGGCTGTGGCCCGACCCCGCGGTGGACATCCCGCTCGACGAGGCGATGGCCGGATACGAGCCGGGCGTGGTGCGTGGACGGCCGCTCGTGGCGATCAACATGGTCACCAGCATCGACGGCCGCGCGCAGCTCGATGGCACGGCCGAGGGTCTGGGCAGCCGCGCGGATCGGCACCTCATGCGGATCTACCGCGCCGCCTTCGATGCGGTCGGCAGCGGCGCCGGAACGCTGCGGGCGACCGGCGTGTGGCTGCGGGTCGGCGATACCCTCGCCGCCCAGCGCGCGGCGCGCGGGCAGCCGCCGAACCCCACCGGCGTGGTCGTTGCGGGCACCGAGGCGATCGACCCCGCGTCCCCCTGGTTCGACGGGAATGAGCCGCGCCTGCTGGTCATCGGGCGGGATACCCCGTTCGGTGACGCGCCGCCGGGCACCGATCTGCTGCGCGCGCCGACCGAGCGCCCGGAGCCACGCTGGATCCTGGAGCGGCTGGCCGAGCGCGGTATCACCTCGTTCCTGCTCGAGGGCGGCCCCGGCATCAACGCCGCCTTCCTGGCGGACGACCTGATCGACGAGGTGTACTGGACGGTGGGTGCCCACCTGCTCGGGACCGACGCGCTGCCGATGATCGCGCCGATCCCCGGGGGGTCCCCGTTCGCCTCGCGCCCGCGCGGCGGGCGGCTCGTGAGCGTCCTGCGTCACGACAGCGAGCTGTTCCTGCGCTACCGCTTCGGCGGCGAGGGGTAGCATCGGAGCCATGGCAGCTCCCGAGCTCGGACCTCTCGGCGTCTGGAGCCACCTCGACTCACTGCCCATCGGTGCCGCGCGTGCCTTCGCCCGTCGCGCGGACGAGCTTGGCTACGGGGCGCTGTGGGTGCCGGAGACCGTCGGCCGCGAGCCGTTCGCGCTGCTCGGCCTGTTGGCCGGCGCAACCGATCGGCTCGTGCTCGGCACGAGCATCGTGAACATCTGGGGACGCGACGCCCAGGCGACGCGCATGGCCGCGGTGACGCTGGCGGAGGCGACTGGTGGCCGCTTCGCGCTCGGGCTCGGCGTGAGCCACCCGCACCTCGCCGGCAAGCTGCGGGGGCACCGCTTCGAGCGGCCGCTGAGCAGGATGCGCGAGTACCTCGCGGCGTACCGCGGCGCCGTCATCCGCGGCCCGCAGCTCGAGGCGGTCGGCGAGCCGCCGGTCCTAGTGGCGGCGCTCCGCGAGCGGATGACCGAGCTGGCGGCGACCGACGCCGACGGCGCGTTCCCGTATCTCGTCACCCCCGACCGGGTTCGCTGGATGCGCGACCGGCTCGACGCCGCGAGCGGTGGCCGTCGACCGCTCCTCGCCGTGACGTTGCCGGTCGTCCTTGGTGGCGCGACGGCCCCGCCGGCCCGGGGGGCGGCCCGCGCCTACCTCGCCCCGTACCTGCGCACGCCGACCTACCGAACCTCGTGGGAGCTGCAGGGGTTTGGGCCGGATGACTGGGAGCCGCCGGGCAGCGATCGCCTGCTCGACGCGATGGTGTCGATCGGAGACATCGCCGCGGCCCGGAGACGCATCGCCGACCTCGGTGACGCCGGCGCTGATCACGTGGCGATCATCCCGCTCGCGTCCGACGGGACCACCGAGTCCGTCGAGGTCCTCGAGGCCGTCGCGCCGTGAGCCGGCCCGCGGCCGGCGGGATCGTTGCGGCGCTCGTCCTGGCCGCCTGCAGCGTGGGACCGTCCGCGGCCACGCCGTCCGAGTCGCCGTCCTCTCCCACATCTCCGTCGTCGGCCGGCGACGCCGCGCGCCCCATCGCCGCGGCACGACCGTCCACCCCGACCGCGGTCAGCGGCCCCGAGCGCATTCACCGTCCGTCGCTACCCCGTCCCTCGCAGCCGTCGATGGCCGTGGCGTACCGGTTGGCCCTCGTGGACGATCCGTGCACCGACCGCGATCTCCCGGCGCCGGCGGCAGGCGACGTCGCGCTCACGGTCCTGGATCGCTCACACGCGCTGCCGGCGTCCTATGCGCCGGACGATCTGGTGGCCGCCGCCGAGGCGGGGCTCGGCGGCGCGTCGGGGACGAAGCTCGTGCGGGAGGCACTGATCGATGACCTGGCCGCGATGCGGGCGGCCTGGGAGGCGGCCGGGCTCTCGATCTCCATCGACTCCGCGTATCGCTCGTACGCGGCGCAGGCCGCGACCTTCCAGGATTGGGTGGCGCGCCTCGGTCTCGAGGCGGCCACCGTCCGTACCGCCCGCCCGGGGCACTCGGAGCATCAGCTCGGCACCGCCATCGACGTGAGCTCACCGGGATGGAGCGGTCGATTCGGTGACTGGGCGCGCGAGACGGACGAAGGGGCGTGGATGGCTGAGCACGCCTGGGAGTACGGCTTCGTCATGAGCTACCCCGCTGGTGCGGAGTCCGAGTCGTGCTTCGGCTACGAGCCGTGGCACTACCGATGGATCGGCCGCCAGGTGGCCGCCGACCACCGCGAGAGTGGCCTGGTCCTGCGTGCCTTCCTCGAGCGTTTCGCCGGTGGATGACCAGCGCCATCCGCCGGCGGTCGTCCGCGCCATCGCGGCGGCGGCCCGGCTGGATCCCGAGAGGCTGCCCGGCCTCCGCACGCGGATGCGGTGGACGCTGTTCGCCATCTCGGCGCTCGGCAGCACCGGCTACATCGCGGCCATCACGGTCGGCACGCTCGTTGCCGCCGACATCCACGGCGACGCAACCCTCGGCGGTGTGCCGACCGCCGCGGCCACCATCGGGACCGCGACCGCCGCCACGCTGATCTCCGGCCTCATGCTGCGGATCGGCCGGCGGGCCGGGCTGGTCGGCGGGCTGGCGGTCGGCCTGATCGGGGCGCTCACCGCGGTGGCGGCCGTCCTCCTCGAGTCGATCGCTCTGCTCCTCGTTGCCAGCGCGCTGACCGGCTTCGCCAATGGCGTGGCCAACCTCGGACGCTACGTCGCCGCCGACCTCGTGGCGCCCGAGCGGCGTGCCTCGGCGATCGGCATGGTCGTGTGGGGCGCCACCCTCGGCGCGGTCAGTGGACCGAACCTGGTGGCGCCCGCCGGCGCGGTGGCGCGCGCGATCGGGCTGCCCGAGCTCGTCGGCGCCTACCTCGTCACGGTCGGTTTCCTGGGATTGGCGATGCTGCTCGCCTACCTCCTGCTGCGTCCCGAGCCGTACGAGCTCGCCCATCCATCGGCCCTGGCGCGCAGCGATGCGCCACCGGCCTCGCTGGGCACGCTGCTCCTCAGGCCCACGATCATCGTAGCGCTCGTCGCGCTGGTGGCCGGGCAGGTGGTGATGGTGCTGATCATGACCATGACCCCGATCCACCTGATGGACCATGGTCACGGCCTGGCGACCGTCGGGTTCGTCCTCTCGGCGCACACGTTCGGCATGTTCGCGCTGTCGCCGATTTCCGGGCGGCTGACCGACCGATTCGGCTCGCCGGCCGTCATCGGCGGGGGGATGGCAACCCTGGCTGTCGCCGCGCTCATGGCCGCGCTGGCGCCGCCGGCGGGCGGCCTGATCCTGACCCTTGCCCTGTTCCTGCTCGGCTGGGGATGGAACCTCGGCTTCGTGGCCGGCTCGGCGATGCTGACGCGGGGCCTGGCGCTGGGGGAGCGGACCGGCGTGCAGGGCCTGGCCGACGGCCTGGTCTGGTCGTCGGCGGCGTTCGCCAGCCTGTCGTCGGGACTGATCGTGGCGAGCGCCTCGTACACGGCGCTCGGCTTCCTGTCGATCGGCCTGCTGGTGATCCCGTCCACGCTGCTCCTCGTCCGGCGGGCATTGGTCGTGCCCAGCGCCTGACGCCGGAGACGGGTTCCGAGAATAGAACAGACGTTCTATCATGGGCGGTCCCATGGGCACGCCGGACGCGTACTGCGAACTCCACGCGCACAGCAATTTCAGCTTCCTCGATGGTGCCTCGCACCCCGAGGAGCTGATCGCACGGGCCGCCCAGCTGGGTCTGCCGGTCCTTGCGCTCACCGACCACGCCGGCCTCTACGCCGCGGTCCGTGCCTGGAAGGCCGGGCAGGAGACCGAGACCGATGCCGCCCGCGACGCCGGGCTTCGGCCGGTGCGACCGATCATCGGCCTCGAGCTCGCCATCCCGCGCACCGACCAGGAGGTTCGCCTGGCGCGCCGCGGCCGGAAGCTCGGCCATCCGCTGCGCGGCACCAGGGCGAGCCGTGGCTGGCCGGGCGAGTTCCACGCCGGCCCGACGCCCGGTGACCACCTCGTCCTGCTGGCCCGCGACGTGGACGGCTACACCGCCCTGTCGCGCCTGGCGAGCCGCGGCCATCTGGCGGGGGAGAAGCAGTACCCGGTCTTCGAGCGTGCCCTGGTGGCCGAAGCCCTCGACGAGGCGCGGGGCCATCTGGTCGGCCTGAGCGGGTGCCGCAACGGGCTCGTCCCACGGCTCCTGCTCACTGGCGAGCGAGCGGCCGCTCTCCACGCCGCGCGGACGTGGGCACGCCACTTCGCCGATGGCGACTTCGCCGTCGAGCTGAGCCACCACCTGGGACCGGACGACGACTGGCTCGTCGCCGAGCTTGCGTCTCTGGCCGACGACGCCGGGCTGCCGACGGCCGTCACCAACGAGGTGCACTATGCCGACCCCGACGGACATCGGCTGCAGGACGTCCTCGTCTGCATCCGGCACGGCGCGACGCTCGAGGAGGCGCGCGAGCTGCTCCTGCCGAACGCCGAGTACCGGCTGAAGTCCGGCGCGGAGCTGGCGGCCATCGGCGCCGATCTCCCGGACGAGCGCAGCCGACGTGCCTGGCAGGCGGGCATGGCGCACAGCGCCGCCATCGGCGAGGCCTGCCGCCTGGAGCTCGGTTTCGAGCGCTATCGGTTTCCGGGGTTCACCGTGCCGAAGGGGGAGACCGCGTTCTCATATCTCTACCAGCTTGCGCATGACGGCTTACTGGTCCGTTACCGGCCGGTTACCAGGCGCGCCCTGCAACAGCTGACCCACGAGCTCGACATCATCGAGCGCACGAACCTCGCCGAGTTCTTCCTCATCGTCTGGGACCTCATGGAGTTCGCCCGGAAGGCGGGGATCATCGGCCAGGGGCGAGGGAGTGCCGGTGACTCGATCGTTGCCTACTGCCTCGGCATCACCAAGGTCGACCCGATCGAGCACAAGCTGCTGTTCGAGCGCTTCATCAACGAGGCTCGGGCGCTGCCCGACATCGACATCGACTTCGACGTCAACCGGCGCGAGGAGGTGATCCAGTACCTCTACCAGCGCTACGGCGCTGACCACGCGGCCATGGTCTGCACGGTCGTCACCTACCGGGCCCGATCCGCGGTGCGCGAGGTGGCGAAGGCGCTCGGCTTCCCGCCCGACGGGATCGACGCGCTGGCAAAGGCGCTCGACACGCGTGACGCCGCCGACGTCGCTCGCGACCTCGCTCTCGACGGGTCCTTCGCCTGGCTGTTCGACGAGTTGGGCGTCGACATGGCCGATGTCGCCGTCCCGCCGGGCCGCGACGGTCGCGGATCGGGACTGGTGCGCCCGACCTCCGACTCGTCGTGGAATTCGCGACCGCGGCCCACGCTCGACCCGTCCCCGCGACCGATCAGCGAGAGCGGGTGGACGCCGCCGAAGCGCGCACGGGTGCTCGACGCATCGGTCACCAGCGTCAGGCACGAGTCGGAGATGACGAAGCGCTACGCGCGCAGCGGCGAGCTGGCCGGAGAGGACCTGGGCCTGCCGACCCCGCGCGACAACGGCTCGCCGGGTCCCTCGAGCGGCCGGCCGGCGGTCGTGCACCTCGATGCGGAGAGCGGGATACCGGTGGAGGAGCGCCGCCGGATTCGGGTCGTGGCGGACGTCGGCGATCCCGATGCACAAGCTCGCCAGGGTTCACCCGGTGACGTCCGCAACGACCACGCACCGCGCAACCGATGGCAGTGGCTGCTCGCGCTGTGCGCCGAGATCGATGGCTTCCCGCGCCACCTCGGCATCCACGTCGGGGGCATGCTCGTCACGAGGACACCCCTCATCGACCTCGTCCCGATCGAGCGCGCGAGCATGCCGAACCGGGTCGTCACCCAGTACGACAAGGAGGACGTCGAGCAGCTCGGCCTGGTGAAGATCGACCTGCTCAGCCTCCGCACCCTCGGCGTCGTCAGCGACGCGCTGCAACGGATCGAGCGAGACACCGGCCAGCGTCCGGACCTCGATACG
>JAHWJN010000074.1 GCA_019348395.1 Chloroflexota bacterium | reverse complement strand
GACGTGGGAGGAGGCGAACGTCGCCTGGATCGAGGCGTGGCGCGGGCGGGAGGATGAGCTCAACCAGGGCGTGCGCCTCCCGTTCCCCGGACCACTCGACGCGCCGCTGGCGCCGACCGAGGAGTGTGTCCCGGGCGAGATCCCCACCTCGTCGCCGACGCCGACGCCGAGCCCCACTCCGAGCCCGACGCCGACGCCCACTCCCACCCCGAGTCCCACCCCGACGCCGGCGCCTACGCCCCTGCCGACCGCGCTTCCGACCGTGCCGCCGCTCACGCCGACGCCGACCCCGACCGACGGCGGCGGCTGACTACAGCTCGGCGACGGTGGCGCCCTCCCCGCCCTCCTCGCGACGTCCTCCACGGACGGCTCGCACACGCGGGTGCTCGGCGAGCGCCTCGCGCACCGCACGACGCAGGGCACCGGTCCCGGAGCCGTGGACGATCGTGACGCTGTCGAGGCCGGCAAGGAGCGCCTCGTCCAGGTAGTTCCCGAGCTGCTCGAGCGCGGCCTCGACCCGTTCGCCGCGCAGGGCAAGGACGGGAGAGACGCGAGCCGCCGCACGGCGGCGCAGCTCATCGGCCTCGAGGTCGCGTGGCGTCGGGCCGCTCACCGGTTCGGGGACGACCTCCACGTCGTCCCCGGGCACCACCAGGCGGGCCCCCTCGGTCTCGAGCGTCACGCGGCCGGTGCGCCCGCTGACCTCCACGATCCGGCCCGTGGAGCCGAGCGTCCTTGACCGTGCCCAGAGGCCCTCGCGCGGCTGCGGTCCCGCCGACGCAGCGTCCTCGGGGGTCGTCGGCTCTGGCCCGACCGAACCGGTATCGGTCGCCTCGCTTCGGGCACGAGCGGCCCGGCGCGCGAGCTCGTCGAAGGCCTCGGCCGCTCGTGGGGCAGGCCGGCGGCCGCTCGAGAGGTTTCGCTGCCGGGTGAGCTCCTTTCGCAGCTCGGCCACCTCGCGTTCCGCGCGAGCCACGAGCGCGTCGGCGGCCCGGCGCGCATCGTTAAGGACCTCGGCGGCCTCCCGCCGCGCTCGCTGCGTACCGCTGTGCGCTCGCTCACGCTCGTCCGCCGCGGCGGCGCGATCCTCCCGTGCCGCGGCGAGTGCCGCCACCTGCGCCTCCTCGGCACGGGCGATGGCGGTCAGCGTCTCCTCCATGCTCGCGTGCTCCGCCGATATCCGGCCGCGTGCGTCGTCGAGGATCGGCCCCGGCAGGCCCAGACGCTCGGCGATGGCGAACGCCTGGCTCTTTCCCGGCAGACCGATGACGAGGCGGTAGGTCGGACGCAGGGTGCGGACGTCGAACTCGACCGCGGCATTGCTCACCAGCGGGTGCTCGGTGGCAAAGGTCTTGAGCTCGGCGTAGTGGGTCGTCGCCGCGACCATCGCCCCGTCCTCGAGCAGGCGGGTGACGATCGCCATGGCCAGTGCCGAACCTTCGGCCGGGTCCGTGCCGGCGCCGACCTCGTCGAGCAGCACGAGCGTCCCCGGCCCCGCGGCAGCGACGAACCGCACGACATTGCGCAGGTGACTCGAGAACGTGGACAGCGACTGCGCGATGCTCTGCTCGTCGCCGATGTCGGCCATCACTCGGTCGAAGACGGGCAGCCGCGCGCCGTCGGCCGCAGGGACCCGCAACCCGGCCTGGTGCATGAGCGAGAGCAGCCCGAGCGTCTTCAGCGAGACGGTCTTACCGCCGGTGTTCGGGCCGGTGACGATCAGCGCCCGGTAGCCGAAACGCTGACCGAGGCGCAGATCGATGGGCACGGCGCCCTCGCCGAGCAGCGGATGCCTGGCGGAGAGCAGCTCGGCCGCATCCTCGGCCACCGCAGGGCGCACCGCGTCCATCGCCTCGCCCAGCCGAGCGCGTGCGATCCACAGGTCGGCACGGGCGAGCGCGTCCAGGCTGCCCAGCAGCGAGTCGGCCCGCGCCTCGACCTCCCGGGAGAGCTCGTCGAGGATGCGCTCCTCCTCGCGCGCGGCGGCGAGCGTCGCCTCGGTCCAGGTGTTGTTGAGCTCGACGACGGTGAGCGGCTCGACGTACACGGTCGCCCCCGACGCGCTTTGATCGTGCACGATTCCCTTCAGGCGTCCCTTCGCCTCGGCGCGCACCGGGATGACGTAACGCCCGGCACGGACCGTCACGATGGGCTCGCCGATGACGCCCGCGAGGTCCGACGAGCGGAGCATGGCGTTGAGCCGCTCCCGGACGCGCTCCTGGGCCGTGCGCAGCCGCTTGCGCATGGCGGCGAGCTCGGTGGACGCGGTGTCGACCAGCTGACCGGCGTCGTCGAGGCTGCGTGCAAGCCGTGCGGCCAGCTCGGGTGCCGGGTCGAGTACGTCCCGCACGCCGCCCAGGTGCGGCCCGCGCCAGGTTTTCAGCCGCCCGGCGAAGCCGTCGGTCGCCCGCAGCGTCTCGCCGATGTCGAGCAGCTCCTCCGACGTCAGCCGCCCGCCACGAGACGCCCGCCGGATCCCGGCGCGGATGTCGCGCGCGGCACCGATCGAGGCCTGCGCCTGCTCGGCGAGGAGCCGGGCAGCCTCGTCGGTCTGGTCCTGCAGCAGTCCGGCATGCGCCGCATCCGATACCGGCAGCGCCGCCTCGGCCAGCTCCCGCGACGGCGGGAAGCTCGTCAGCGCCGCGAGCCGCTCCACGACGGCGCGCCATTCCAGGGCGCGGAGGGTGGCAGCGTCCGCGGCGGTACCCGGGGCAGGATCAGCGGGAGATGTGTCGGTCATCGGTGATCCAGAATCGCAGCGCGCGTGCCGCCCAGGCGCCGGCGTAGGCGACGCCGATGCGCGGACCCCGTGACACCCGTGGCCGCCGACCGGCACGCGGCTCGACCCGAACCGGTCCGTCGAGCAGGTCGATGCCGTTCAGGCCGCGGTCGACCGCCAGCGCCCGCCCGACATTCCCGGGGCCGGCCGCCAGCCGCTCTGCGCGGACCGCCGCACCCCTCCGTGCCCGAGCCAGCTCGATGCCCTCGTCGAGCGCCAGGGCGCGGACGAGCACGGCCTCGGGCTTGTCGCCCGGGCCAGCGACAATATTGAGGCAGTGATGCAGGCCGTAGATCAGGTAGACGTAGAGATGGCCCGGCGGACCGAACATGACGGCGTTGCGAAGCGTGCGGCCCCGGGACGAGTGCGCCGCCCGATCCTCCGGACCCCGGTACGCCTCGACCTCCACGATCCGCCCACCGACGCGGCCATCCGGCGACTCGTGCACGAGCCGCGCGCCCAGCAGGTCGAGGGCCAGCTCGCCGGACGGGCGGTCGAACCAGGCGCGCTCGAGCGTCGGCGGCTCGCTCGCGGGGGAGATCACGTCGCCAGGAGCTGGGCGATCTGGCTCGGCACGAAGGGGCGCACGAGGAACCCGGCGGCCGGGACGAGCACCTGGCGAACGTAATCGACGATGAGCGAATCGTTCAGTGCCTCGTAGTAGCTTCCCACCCAGCCACGCGACTCGGCGCCGGCCAGGAAGTAGCTGTCGTACACCACGAGGTGGAAGCCGATGAGGAGGGCCACCCACAGCAGGCCCAGCACGGCACCGGCCAGCTCGTCGAGTTGACGGGGGACCGGCAGGCGCGTGCGCCGGTACAGCGCCCGGATGGTGAACCAGCCGGCGATGACGAGGCCGAAGAACAGCAGAACGAAGACGAGCAGCTCTCGGCCGGCCGCCGAAAAGGCGGTCCAGAAGCCGAGCAGCGCGACGAGCGGTCCCTTCAGCTGGGCGGCGAGGATGAAGGCGACGAGCACGGCGGCGGAGTTGAGGAGATAGCGGATCGCCCCCTGGGTGAAGCCGACGAAGACGCCGGCGGCGAGCACGATGATGATCGCCAGGTCGACCCAGCTCAGGCGGGCGAGCAGCTCCACGCGGTGATCCTCCGTTCAGCCGGCCGAGGCACGCGACGCGGCGCTCGGGCGCGCGCAAGGGTACCAGCCGCCGCGGAACGGCGACAAGGCGGGCGAGCCCTAGCGGATCTCGGCGCCGAGATGATGCCGGAGCGAGCCGCGGATCTTGTTCAGGGCCTTGTCGACGACCTTCTCGTCCCCTGCCGCCTCGGGCTGGAAGCGGAGGGCAAGCGCGTAGCTGACGCGCCCCTCGCCGACCTGGGCACCACGGTACACGTCGAACAGGCGCAGGTCGTGGAGCATCGGCCCGGCGCTCGCCCTGGCCACGCGCAGCACCTCTCCCACGGGCGTTGTTTCCGGCAGAACGACGGCCAGGTCGCGGTCGATCGGCTGGGCGCCGGGGATGGGGCGCAGCGTCCGCGTGGACGGGACGAGGCCGAGAAGACGGTCCAGGCCGATCGAGGCGTCCACGACGCGGCCGGTGATTCCCCAGCGCTCCACGACACGCGGGTGGACCTCGCCCAGTGAGCCGTACGCCCGCCGCTGCGCGTCGCAGATTCTGCCCGAGCGGCCCGGGTGACGGTGCGCATGGCGCTCCTCGTCGGTCTCCGCGCGGTAGGTCGGACGCGGCGCTCCGATCGCGTCGTGCAGCGCGTCGACGATGCCCTTGAGGTCCGCGACGTCGGCGGGGCGCGCGGGCTCGCCCGGCGCTCCGCGGGTCGCCGAGCCGGCCAGCGCGATGCCGAGCTCCCACGACTCGTAGCGGCCGGTGCCCGCCGTCTCGGCTGCACGGTCGCGCGGCGTCGGCGCCTCCGGTCGGTACCAGTACACCTTGCCGAGGTCGAACAGCCACGCGTCGTCGCGTCGCTGCCGCATGTTCTCGGCGACGGCTCCCAGGAGCGAGGGGGCCATGGAGGCGCGCAGCAGCGAGTGTTCGCTGCTGAGCGGATTGAACAGCCGGACCAGCTCATCGTCGGTTGGGTCGAGCCCCGTTCGCCGCAGGTCGTCCGGGCCGATGAGCGCGTGCGTCACGACCTCGTCCAGCCCCAGGCCGGCCAGGATGCGGCGCACGACGTGACGCGGGCCGCTCGGGTCGGGGCGATACGGCGGCAGCTGGGTGGTCGGCAACCGGCCGGGGATGCGCTGATACCCGTGGGCGCGGGCGACCTCCTCCGCCACATCGGCCTCGCCGGTCACGTCGAGTCGATGCGGAGGCACGCTCACCGCCAGCTCATCGCCGTCTCCGGCGACCTCGAAGCCCAGCGGCGCGAGCAGGTCTCCCACCCGGGCCGGGTCCAGGTCGATCCCCAGCAGTCGTTCCATGCGGCCGACCCGCACACCGACCTGCCGCGCGGGGTGCGGTCCGGGGTCGTTGTCCACGATGCCGGCCACCGGCGTCGCACCGGTGATCTGCTGGAGGAGCTCCGCCGCGCGATACGCGGCGAGGCGCGGCACGTCCGGGCCGATCCCCTTTTCATGTCGCATGCTCGCCTCCGAGCGCAGTCCGAGACGGCGAGCGGTGTTGCGGATCGTCGGCCCGTCGAAGACGGCCGACTCGAGAATCACGCGGCTGGTGTCCTCGCTCACCTCGGTGGAGGCACCGCCCATGATGCCGGCCAGGCCGATCGGCCGCTCGCCGTCCGCGATGACGAGCATCCGCTCGTCCAGCCGGCGCTCGACATGGTCGATGGTCTCGAGCCGCTCGCCGTCACGCGCCCGTCGGACGACGATCTCGCCGGACGGGATCGCCTCGGCGTCGTAGGCGTGCTGCGGCTGGCCGAGCTCGTGCATGACGTAGTTCGTCACGTCGACGACGGCGCTGATCGGCCGCATCCCCGCCGCCACCAGCCGCCGCTGCATCCACTCCGGCGAGGGGCCGTTCCGCACGCCCTCGAGGACCAGCACGGTGAAACGTGGGCAGAGCTCCGGATCGTCGATGCGGACGCTGACCGGGCCGTCGAGCGACGCATCGCCCTCGCGCATCGCGGGCTGCGGAATCCGCAGCTCAGCCCCGCTGAAGGCCGCGATCTCGCGCGCCAGGCCGACCATGGAGAGGGCGTCGCCGCGGTTGGGCTTGACATCGACATCGAGCACCGTCTCGCCGAACACCTCTGCCAGGGGTGTCCCGACCGCATGCTCGTCGCCGCTGCCGAGGACCAGGATCCCGTCGGCATCGTCGCCCAGGCCCAGCTCGACGGGCGAGCACAGCATCCCGTTGCTGGTCACCCCGCGGATCTTGCTGCGCTCGATGCGTCGATCGCCGGGCAGGACCGCGCCCACCAGGGCGGTCGGCACCAGCTGGCCGGGGGCGATGTTCTGTGCGCCGCACACGACCTCCAGCTCGCCGCCGGCCGGGCCGACGTCGACCCGCGTCAGCCACAGCGTGTCGGCGTTGGGGTGGCGCTGGACGTCGAGCAGCCGCCCGACCACCACCTCGGTCCATCCGGCGCCGGCCACCTCGACGGCACTGACCTCCATGCCGCGCATGGTGAGCTCGTCGGCCAGCTCCCGCGGCGAGAGGCGGACGTCGACGTATTCGCGAAGCCACGACAGTGGGACGCGCACTACCGGCCCTCCGGAAACTGGGTGACGAAGCGCAGGTCGGCGCTGAAGAAGGCCCGGATGTCGGTGATCCCGTGGCGCAGCATCGTCATCCGATCCGGCCCCATGCCGAACGCGTAGCCCTGGTACGCCCGCGGATCGAATCCGCCGGCAGCCAGCACCTCGGGATGCACCATCCCGGCGCCGAGGATCGTCATCCAACCGGAGCGCTTGCAGGCCGGGCAGCCCTCTCCGCCGCAGACCAGGCAGCCGATGTCGAATGCGACGCTCGGCTCCGTGAAGGGGTAGTAGCCGGGTCGAAATCGGGTCGCCACGTC
>JAHWJN010000073.1 GCA_019348395.1 Chloroflexota bacterium | reverse complement strand
CGGCGGCGTGGCCGTGGCAGCGCTCGTGCTCGCGGTGGCGCTCGTCATCAGCGGCATCGGCATCATCGTCATGGCGCTGACGATCGGCGCCCGCTACGCCGGCAGCCCGCCGCCCAACGCCGGCTCGCTGGCCCTGCTGCCGGCGGTGCTCGGCCTGCTGCTGCTCCTGCTCGGTGGCGGACTGGTCGCCGGTGGCCTGGGCGTCCTCGCCGCCGCGCGCCGCGCTCGCCTGGTCACCGGCATCCTGTCGGCCGTCGCCGCCGGCCTGGCCGCGCTCGGCGCCGTGCTGGCCATGATCAATGCGCCGCCGGACCCGGTGATCGCTGTCGCGCTGACTGTCGCCACGCTGGTGTTCGGCGTCAGTGCCCTCCTCTTCCTGCGCCCCCGCCGCTAGGCCCGCGGCGTGGACCGCGCCATCCTGCTTGTCGCGGCCGCCGTCTGGCTGACCGCCGCGGCCGCCGGCCTGGCGCTGGCCGCCGCCGGGATGGACGTCATCCGGTCGGTCCTGCCGCCGCTCGCCATCGGCGAGGGAGCGCTCCGACGGACGGTGGCCACGCTCGCGGCCGGCGCCCTGCTGATCGGCCTGGCCCACGTCGTCGTGACCGTCGGCGTGGCCCGTGGACACGTCTGGGCCGCCAGTGCCGGGCTCCTGCTCGCCGGCATCTGCGTCGCCGGGTTCACCGCGCTCGGTGCCGCCGCGTGGACAGCAGGGGCGTCCGGGTCGATGCTCCCCGCCGTCGCCTTCGGATCGGCCACCGGCGCTCTGCTGGTGGCCGCCGCGTACGCCGTCGCGGGGGTGGCGCTGGGGCGCCGTCTGGGGACCGGATCGGCTCGCTGAAGGCTCGCGATCGGTGTGCTATGCTCCGCCACCGTCGCTCCCGCGGGCCCGTGGTGTAGTGGCCTAACATGCCAGCCTGTCACGCTGGAGATCGCCGGTTCGAATCCGGTCGGGCCCGCCACCGACCGCGCAATCCACTTCCGTCGATACCGTGCTGGCACGCGCATTGCGTACCAGGCGAGCGGACACCCGCTAGAAGGAAGTACCCCATGTTCGGACTCGGGATTGTGGGCACGATTCTGCTCATCATCATCATCCTGTGGCTGCTCGGCGTCATCGGCTGAGGCACGCACCAGGAACGACGAACGGCCCGCGCGGCTCGACCGCCGGGCCGTTTTCGTTTGCCCGCCGCGTCAGGTTCTGCCGGCATCGGCCGCCTGGACGGCCTCCCGCGTCGCCTCCTGGCTGGCCGCCTCGCGGCGCGCCTGCTCGCGTGAGCGGTGATGACGAACGAGCGCCTCGCACGCCTCGTCGACATCGCTCGTCACGATGAGCAGGTCGAGGTCCTCGGGGCTGATCTTCTCCTCGTACAGCGGCTTGTCCCGGATCCACTGCAGCATCCCCTCCCAGTACTCCTTCCCGTAGAGCACGACGGGGAAGTGGTCCACCTTGCGGGTCTGGATCAGGGTCAGGGCCTCGAACAGCTCGTCGAGCGTGCCGAAGCCGCCGGGGAAGATGACGAATCCCTCCGCGTGCTTCACGAACATCACCTTGCGCACGAAGAAGTAGCGGAACTCCATGCCGAGGTCGACGTACTCGTTGAGCCCCTGCTCGAAGGGCAGCTCGATGTTGGCGCCGATGGAGAGGCCGCCGGCCTCCTTGGCCCCGCGGTTCGCCGCCTCCATGATCCCGGGGCCGCCGCCCGTGATGATCGCGAATTTCTCCTTCACGAGCGCCGCGGCCAGGCGCCGCGCGGCGGCGTAGTACCGGTTGCGGCGCCCGACCCTGGCCGAGCCGAAGATGCTGATGGCCGGGCCGACCTCCGCCAGCGCGTCGAAGCCCTCGACGAACTCGCCCATGATCCGCAGCGTCCGCCACGTATCGGTCTCCTGGAAGCCGATCAGCTCCCGGGAGTGGAGAAGCTTGGCGTCCTCGGTGCGTCCGTCGGTGGTTCCCCTGCCGCGGACGACGACGGCTCCGCGACGGTGCTCCGGCTCCTTGCGCTTGCGTGCCATGGGGCTCCTTCTCGCTCGACAGGTCCAGCGGCGGATGCTAGGGTGGCCGCTCGCCGGCACGGGTCATCGGCTGCACTGACCGTGCCGGTCGGATCACGTATCGGGTAACGATTCTATTGCCGGACCTCCTGCGGCGCGTCGCCGCACTGACCGCCGTGAGTGCCCTGGGCATCGCGGCCCTCGCACCTCTGACCGCACGCTCCGCCATCACCGAGCCCGCCGCCGAGATCGCGCCGCTCCTGGCGGTGGCTGACGCCGCCCCCGTCGCGTCGCTCGGCCTCGAGCGCGGAGCGCTCACCGCGCGGGCCGTCCCGGCCCACCGCTCGCGTGCCGCGCTGACGGCGCGAACCCCGTCCGAGATCCTCGTCACGGTTGCGCTGCCGACCCCGGCGGCCGCGCCCATGCAGGCCACGTTGGTCGCGAAGGCGACCCCGCCGCCTCCGCCGCCAGTCCGAACTCCCGCCCCCGCGCCCGCAAGTGCCCCGACCGCCGCGAGCGCTCCCCGCGCGGCCGCCCCTGCGCCGGTCCCGGCACCGAGCGGCGACACCCTCACCGGGCGCGCGTCGTGGTACTGCCACAAGGTCGGGACCTGCCCGGCCGGCTTCACCCCGGCCGACGCGTTCGTCGCCCTGCCCGGCGCCCTCGGCGGTGCCGGCGGCCGCGGCGTCGTCGGACACGTGACCGTCTGCGCCGACCGCTGCGTCGAGCTGCCGGTGGTGGACTACTGCGGCTGTTACTGGGGCACTTCGAACCAGCGCATTGCCGACCTGTCGGCCACGGCCTGGGCGCTCGTGACGGACGCTCCGCGAAGTGCCGGCATCATCACCATCACCCTTCACCTGGGCGACTGACCGATGAGCCTGCTGACCCGCATCCTCCTGCTCACCGTGCTCAGCGTCTCGGGAATCGCGCTGCTGGCGCCGTTGGCCGCACGCTCGGCCGCCACACCCATGCCCCAGGTGGCGCTGGCGGATCGCCTGCTGCCGCTCACTCCGATCCCCGACTCGACGCTGGAGCGTGGCGAGCTGAGCTCGCGCCTCTCGGAGCTCGGCGCCACCGCCGTCGCCCCGGAACGGCTCGACCGCATGGCCGCGCCGACGCCCGCCGCGGCGCCAATGGAGGCGACGCTCCACGCCGTGGCCACCCCGCCTCCGCCCCCGCCCCCGCCTCCGACGCCACGCCCGGTCGTTCGAGCGACGCCCGAGCCGCGCGCAACGACGTACAGCGGTGACAGCGTGTGGGACGACCTCGCGCAGTGCGAATCGGGGGGCAACTGGTCGATCAACACCGGCAATGGGTACTACGGCGGGCTGCAGTTCAACTACGGCACGTGGCATGACTACGGCGGCGGAGAGTTCGCCGAGTACCCGCACCAGGCCACGCGCGAAGAGCAGATCGCGGTCGCGGAGCGCCTGCGCGCCGCGCGCGGCTACGCGCCCTGGCCGGCCTGCCGCACGAAACTGGGTCTGCCCTGACCTGAGCCCTCGCTGGCTGGGGTAGCATCGGCTCCATGCTCCAGCCGATCGGCGTGGGCCACGTCGTCCTCAAGGTCCGTGACCTGGACCGCTCGCTCGCCTTTTACCGCGACCTGCTCGGCTTCCGCGTGTCGAGCGAGATGAGCAACGTGATGATCTTTCTGACCGCCACCGGCGAGAATCATCACGACCTCGCCCTGCTGCGGGTCGGCGACTCGGCGCCGTCGCCGCTGCCGGGCGCCGTCGGCCTCTACCACGTCGCGGTCCAGCTCGCCGACTGGGATGCCGTGAAGGGGGCACACCGGATCCTCGCCGATCGCGGACTGCTGAAGGGCACGGCCGACCACGGCGTCACCAGGAGCCTCTACACCGCCGATCCCGATGGGAACGAGATCGAGCTGTTCTGCGACGCGCCGCGCGAGGAATGGGAGGGACGCGTCGACGAGATGATGACCGTCCGGCCCCTGCGCCTCGACTGACGGCACATCGATTGCTTGGTCGCCGACCGTGCCGTTCCTCCCATTCGTGCTGCTCCTGGCCTGGCAGGCGATCAGCCGATCGGCCCGCTTCGCGCTGAGCTGGGCGACCGCGCTCTATTTCGGCGAGGTCCCGGGCCGCCAGGGGCGGCTGCTCTCGGTGGTGAGCCTCATGGCCGTCGCCTGGATCGTGGTGATCGTCGGCTTCGCCATCCCGATGATCGGCAGCGCGGTCCTCGAATCTGCCGGCGTCATCGACGATGACTTCGACGTCGTCTGGTACCACTGGCTGGGCCTGATGGCCGGGCTGGTCGCTCTGCCGCCCGCGGTCGCGGCCGTGGCCGTCTACGGGGGGTTCCATCCCGAGCGCGATGTCGCGACCTGGCTGCGACTCCTGCCGCGCAGCTATCACGCGACGCTGATGCTCGGCCTGTCGGTCCTCCAGATGTTCCTCTTCACTCCGATCCTGCTCTTCCAGCGGTGGCGGGAGAAGCGCAAGTTCGTCCAGGTGCCGCTCGTCATGCGGCAGGGGAGTGACGACGACGACCTCGTGGATGCGGTGCGTGACGCGCTGCGCTCGATCGGCGTCGACGACGTCTCCGTCGGGAAGCTGACCGGCATGAAGGCATGGCCGATGCGTACCGTGGGCTACGCCGTGGAGCATCTGCTCGGAGCGATCGTCCGAGGGGAGCCGATGCGGCTCGAGGCGGGCGACGTCCAGATCTACACCTATGCCACCAACATCTCGATCACCGGACCGAAGGAGGATACGTACCGCCTTCGTGCCGCCGTCGGGCGCGAGCTGGCGTTCTCCAACGCGTACCTGACCTGGAGCGACGACGCGCAGGAGATCGAGGACGCCCTCATGGAGGCGCACGAGTCGGCGAACGGCGGCGTCG
Source organism: Chloroflexota bacterium (assembly GCA_019348395.1). Classification (GTDB taxonomy): domain Bacteria; phylum Chloroflexota; class Limnocylindria; order QHBO01; family QHBO01; genus JACDBZ01. The sequence goes on along the minus strand of JAHWJN010000073.1, from coordinate 1,936 downwards.
ACGCGATGAGGGCACGGCTCGACGAGATCCAGGATCGAATGGACACGGAGAGCCTCGGCGGCGACGAGTGGAACGTCCTCTATCGGCTCCGGCTCCAGGTGGAGCAGGCGGCCTCGCGCCGGGCGGACGGACAGGATGCCGAGGAGCGGATCGAGAAGCCCCGAACGGCTTAGATCCCGAGCTCGCCCTGCATGACCACGTCGCCCCCGCTCGGCCGGGTCGACCCGCCGTCCGGCTCGACCGTGACCATCGCATGCCGGATCCCCACCAGGCTGTCATCGATGGCGACCGCGGCAAGTCCGCCGGCGTCGGGGCGGAACGTGCCGACCCCGACGACCTCGCCATCGCGCTCGACCCACAGCTCATAGGTCTGGTCGCGGCTGAGCGCGGGCAGGCCGCTCATGAGGAGCATCGCGCCGGCCGCGTCGGGCTCCACGACGAGCATGAAGCTCGCCTGTCGGGCGTCGCCTTCGCCCTTCATGAAGTAGGCGCTCGCGCCGCGTGCCACGGCACGGTCGATCCAGGAGCGCGCGCTGGCGAGGTCGGTCGAGACGGCGACTCTCTCGGCCTCGAGCTGAGCGATGCGATCGCGGAGCGCGCCGGTCTCCCCGACCAGGACCGCGAGCGCCAGGCTCGCGGCCACGGCGAGCGCGGATGCACCGACGGCGAGGCTGCGCCACGGCAGTCCACGGCGCGCCGTCGCGGCCGGCGGGATGACGGCGCGGATCGCGGTGGTGGCGCGGTCGTCGCCGTCGGCCCGCGCGGCGGCCACCACGCGGGACCGGAGGGCCGGTGAGGGGGTATCGGCGCGCGGCACCGCGTCGCCGAGTGCCGCCGCGACGGCGAGGGCCTCCCGCAGCTCGTCGTGCGACCGGCCGCACGACGCGAGATGCCGGCGCAGGTCGTCCGCCTCGTCCGGGTCGAGGGCGCCGAGCGCCCACCCGGAGGCGAGCCGGGCAATATGGTCGCAGTCATTGGTCACACTCCACATACGCGGGCAGCGGCGGCTCGGATCAGGTCGCGTAGCATGGGCCGATGGGACGCCGCGGACGCATCGGCATCGTGCTCCTGGTCGTCATCGTCCTGGTCGTCGCCTGGGAGCCCACCCGCGTGGCGGTCCAGACCGCCGCCATGCTGCCGACGCTTCTCGACGCCGGTCCCAAGCCGCTCGACTGGTTCAGCGACGATCCGCGGCGCGAGAGCCGGCCGTACCGCGCTGCGGAGCGGGGCCAGGAGCCGGACCTCGCCGAGGTCTGGCTTCCCGCGTGGGCGTCCGCGCAGCGCCCGGCCGGCGGCATGCTGCTGGTCTTCGGGGTCAACAACCTGGGGCGCAACCACCCGGCCATCGCGCGGGTCGCGGAAGGGCTCGCCCGGACCGGGGTGGTGGTCGTCGTCCCGGACTCACGCACGCTGCTCGAGGGCCGGCTGGAGGTGGGCGAGATCGCCGGTGTCGTCCACGCCTTCCAGCTCCTGGCCGCCCGTCCCGAAGTTGATCGCCAGCGGCTCGGCATCGTCGGGTTCAGCGTCGGGGGATCGCTCGCCCTGCGCGCCGCGAGTGACCCGCGCATCCAGGACCAGGTGCGGTGGGTGAATGCCTTCGGCGCCTTCGCCGACGCGACGACGTACCTGGCATCGGTCGCCGCGCACGCGTACCTCGACGATGACGGCATGGCGGTGCCGTGGACCCCGACGCCACTCGCGCGCGAGGTGTACCTGCGCTTCCTCCTCGACCAGGTCACCGATCGGGGTGACCGCGAGGCCCTGCGGGAGGCATTCGCCGAGCCGGTCCTCGCGGGCGACCGACCGGCTGCCGACCCCGACCTCAAGGCGGAGCTGCGGACCGAGGTCGGGGCCACCGTCCACGACCTGCTCACCGCGGAGGACCTGTCGGCGGCGAGCGCGGCGATCGCCGCGCTGCCGGCCAGTTCCCAGGCGT
>JAHWJN010000072.1 GCA_019348395.1 Chloroflexota bacterium | reverse complement strand
CGTCGGCGGCATCGGTCACCAGTCGCTCGTAGCCGATGTAGCGCCCGGCCTCCATCATCGCTCGGGTCACCGCGTCGCGCCACCGCAGGCCAAGGTCACGCCCACCGGCCGCGGTGGCCCAGGCGTCCATCGAGTTCATGGTGGCCATGAGCAGGTCCAGCAGTAAGAGGCCGGGGCGGGCCTCCGCCGTCACCGTAGACCGTCCGCTGGCTCCCAGCCGAGCAGTCGACGCCCCTCGTCCAGGCTGAACCAGCGCCCGGCGTTGTCACTCACGCCGTTGACGATGCCGAAGCGAAGATCGGCGCCGAGCGAGGCATCGATCAGCGAGATGCAGTCCCGGTGGCTCAACCACATCGCCGGCGCGCGACGCTTCACCTCGGGGTCCTCCCGGATCGATTGGGCGGGCGTCGGCGGCCGATCGTCCTCGGTCACCCAGCCGATCCGCAGGCAGACCACCTCGAGCTCGTGCATCTCCGCGTAGAGCCGTCCGAGCGCCTCGCCCCATGCCTTGGTCGCACCGTACAGCGAGTCCGGCCGCACGGGATCCTCGGGCGTGACGAGGTGTGGACGGGACGGGTCGGCGAAGACGTCGGCATCCATGAGGTACATGCCGACGGCGTGGTTCGAGCTGGCAAAGACGACGCGCCGCACGCCGGCGCGTCGGGCCGCCTCGAACGCGTGGTAGGCCCCCAGCAGATTGGGCCCGACGAGCGCGTCCCACGGCGCGCCGACCTGCGAGTTCGCGGCGAGGTGGACGACCGCGTCGGTGTCGGCGAAGGCGCGCTCGAGGGCGGCGAGGTCGGTGACATCGGCCTCCTTCCGACCCAGCGGCCGGACGACGAAGCGCGCCGGGTCGAGCCGCTCGGCGAGGAGCCGTCCGAGCATTCCCTCTCCGCCGGTCACCGCCACCCGCATCGGCTGCGTCATGGATGCATGGTATCGGGCCGGCGATGAGTTTCGGCCATGGCGTCCGTCCTTGGAGCACCATCCATCTGCACCGAGAGGGACCGATGCCCGAGCTCAATCCCCTGGCCGTCATCGTCGCCGCGGCCGTCGTCTTCGTCGTCAGCAGCGCCTACTACATCGTCTTCGCGGCCCGGGTGGTCGACCTGCGCGGCGATGGGACGGAGTCCGATGGCATGCAACCATGGAAGATCGGCATCGAGGTCGTGCGCTGCCTGGTGCTCGCCAGCGTCGTGGCGGGCGTCGTCGCGGCGATCGGCGTGACCGATGCGGTCGAGGCGCTGCAACTGGCGATCGTCCTGTGGATCGGCTTTCCCGTCATCCTGCTGGTCGGCTCGGTGATCTGGGAGAACGTGCCGGGTGCCCTCGCAGCGATCCATGCCGGCGACTGGCTGTTGAAGCTCCTCATCGTCGCCATGGTGGTGACGGTCTGGCGGTGACCCGGGACGCCCGGCCCGAGCGTCTAGCCCCGGGCAGCGTGACTTGCCACCGGGCAATCGTCAGCGGTGCGGGCGCTCGCTCCACCGCTGAACGCCATCCTGGCTGGCTCCGCGACGACGGAAGCAGCCCAGGAGTGTCGGGGCGCCATTCAGGCTGGCATCCGACGGCCGGCGCGGGCCGAGACCGGTCGTCAGGCGTCGAACCGCCATCAGCACTGGCGTGCCGATCCTCGACCCTACGGGCCGTAGGCCGCCCAGATCGCCTCGCGCAGGGTCATGCCCGACGCGCGCACGGCAGCGGCCAGCTCCCGGCCCACGTACCGGTAGTGCCACGGCTCGTAGTCGTAGCAGTGGACGGCCGACTTGTTCCTGGGGTAGGTCATCAGCAAGCCGTAGCGCCAGGCGTTGGCCGCCATCCAGCTGCCGGCCGGCGTCGCGGCCCAGTCGGCATAGTTCCACGGCGCCGCGCCGCCGAGCGAGGTGAAGTCGAGCGCCGTCCCGAGCTGGTGCTCCGAATGGCCGGGCCGGGCACTCGCGCGCAACGCCTCCTCGTAACCACCGACGCTCACCCAGTAATTGAAGGTCGCCTGCTGGGTGGCGTAGCTCCGGTAGCCACTGACCACCTGGAGTGGCGCCCCGGCGGCTCGCGCGTCCCGGGCCATGGCCGCCAGATCGGCGGCGACGACCGTGCGCACCTTGTAGCCGCTGTTCAGTCCGAGCCCGCCGGTGTCGACGAGGTCGGTCGGCGCATAGGTCGACGGCAGCATGTAGATGGTGTCGAGCAGGGTGATGGCGTGCTGCTCGTAGGCCCGCCGGCCCGTCAGGATGTCGTCGTAGCGGCAGGCAGGTGGTCGCGGCGCACGCCCGACCGCCCGAGCCAGCGATCCGTCGACCTTGACCCAGCTTCCGGCCATGGGTCCGTCGATCAGGTGCGCGTACCGCACTCCGCTGACGACCGCCGTCCGGTCGGCGGTGGCGGCCCTGGGAACGATGGTGCCGAACCGATTCGCCAGCGTGGCGGTCGACGCATCGGCGTTGAAGACGACGCCGCGGTATCGCGCGGGACCAGGAATCTGCACCGTGATCGGGGCGGGATGCGTGACGAGCTCGGACATGCCCGGCGCGCCGATGGGAGACGGCGCCGCGGCCCGGTGCAGGAAGGCCGCCATCTGCCCGCGCGTCACCGACCCGTTCGGGCACACCGCCGCGGTGCCGCACCCCCGGGTCACGCCCGCGAAGAAGAGGCGGTCGAGATTGGCCTCATGCTTGTTGCCGTCATCATCGGCGAACCAGTCGTTGCCGGCGCCGAAGCGGAGGCCCAGCGCGCGGGTCAGGAAGGTCGACATCTGGCCGCGGGTGACGATGCCGTTCGGACAGAAGCGACGATCGCCGCACCCGGCCGTGATGCCGCTGGCCGCCAGGCGGTTGATGTTGCCCTCGTGCTTGTTGCCGTCGTCGTCGTCGAACGGGTCGGAGGACGGGATCGCCGAATACCCGAACATTCGGACGAGGAAGCTGGCCATCTGGGCGCGGGTGACCAGGCCGTCGGGACAGAAGCGGCCGTCCCCGCAGCCCGAGGTGATGCCGGCCGCCGCAAGCCACTCGATATCCGCGCGGAACTTCGAGTCGGCGATGTCGGTGAAGGATGCCGCCCGGGCGGGATCCGGCCCTACCGCCAGCGAGCCGCCGGCGATGAGCCCCAGGGCCAGTGCGAGATGAAGAACGCGACGCAGAACCATGGACAGGAGGCTACCTGCCAGCAAGGCCGGTGCCGATGGACGAAACCCCCAGTCCGCCCCCGGACGAATGTCGCAGTCCGCGTCAGTGCGGGGTCAGGTCGTCCTCGAGGCGTTCGCGCGTGATCCAGGCGGACAGGAGAATGACCGCGGCCCCGAGCAGGGCCAGCCCGACCGCCACAGCCAGCGACCCGGCATCCGGCGGGCCCAGGAACTCGCGATCCTCGCCGAGCCACGGCCAGAGCGCCCGCAGCGAACCCACCATCAGACCCACGAGCGCGGCCATCGTCCATTCGTGGTGGCGCTCGAGCAACCACTCGAGCAGCTTCGAGAAGAGCCCGAGCCCGACCGCCGCGCCGGCGACGAACACCGCGATGTACGGCACGTCGAGCGACGAGAGGGCGCCGAGGGTCGCCTCGTAGATCCCGAGCACCAGCAGGAGGAAGGCGCCGCTGACACCAGGCAGGATCATCGCGCAGATGGCGATGGCGGCGAACGCGAAGACGAGGAGCAGCGGCGGGTCCGCGATGGCCCGGGGCGGCAGACCGACCAGGAAGAAGGCGGCTACCGCCGCGACGGCCATGAGCAGGAGCTCGGGCCTGCCGATGTGCCGCATCCGGCGCAGCGGAATGAACAGCGAGCCGAGGATGAGGCCGAAGAAGAGCGCGCGCACCTGCACCGGGTACGTCTCGAGCAGATGCGGCACGATCCGTGAGCCGATGTAGAGGGCGACCACGATCCCGACGCCCAGCGGCAGCATCAGGCCCCATTCGACCTCTCCGAACCGCCGGCGCGCCTCCGCCAGGTCCAGGCGCACGGCCGCGAAGATGCCGGAGGCACCCGCTCGCACCGAGTGGATGAGCCGCTCGTAGATTCCGACCACGAGGGCCACGGTGCCGCCGCTCACGCCCGGCACGACGTCGGCGGAGCCCATGGCCAGGCCCTGGGCGAGGTGGATCAGCGGGCTCGGCAGGCGCGACATGCGAGCGGCAGCCTAGCAGCCGTTCCATTCACTCGCGGGCGTGTATCGTGCACGCCGAGCGGAGGAGCCGATGCACGACAATCCGAGCCGGGGCGCCGAGGACCCGCCCCCACCGACCGTACCCGCCCCGGCGACGGTCCGTGACCACCTCGCCAACGAGCGGACCCTCCTGGCGTGGGTGCGCACGGCGCTGACGCTCATCGGCCTCGGCTTCATCATCGGCCAGCTCATCGTGGAGAACGACGCCGGCCGGGGGCTCTTCCTGACGGCGACCAGCGTTGCCCTTGTGCTGTTGGGAGGGCTCGCGTCGCTGCTCGCGGTCCGCCGCTTCCTGCGCACCGAGCGCGAGATCGAGACCGGCGACTTCCACGCGTCCGCACAGCTGGACGTGGCGCTGGCCGGCGGCGTGGCCGTGGCAGCGCTCGTGCTCGCGGTGGCGCTCGTCATCAGCGGCTGACTGCGTCCCGGAAGGATTTCAGCGGCCGTCGGGTCGAGCTTCGAACGCTACCATGCGACCGATGCCATACGACTACACGACCGTCACCGCCGAATCGGTCCGCTCCGAGACCGATGCCGCCCTGGGTGATGCCGATGCGCTCGTTGAGGGGGTCGTCGCTGCCTCGGCCTCCCCCACCTTCGAGGCCACCCTGGGAGCACTCGAGCTGGCGGGCGCCGCCATCGCGCGCGGCTACGGACGCGGCGCATTTCTCGGCCAGTGCCACCCGGACGCCGCCGTCCGCGATGCGGGCATCGAGGCGGAGCAGCGTCTGAGCACCTGGCGCGTGGCCCTGGTCTTCCGGCGCGACGTGTACGAGGCGGTGCGGGCCTTCGCCGAGACCGGTGCCGCCGCGGCTCTGGCCGGCGAGGAGGCCCGACTGCTGGCGCACTGGCTGCGCGACTTCCGTCGCGCGGGACACGAGCTCGACGACCATGCGCGGGAGGAGCTCGAGCGGCATCGGACCCGCCTGGTGGAGCTGGAGGTCGCCTTCGGTCGGAACCTCAACGACTACACCGATGCAATCGAGGTCACGCGCGACGAGCTGGAGGGCCTGCCGGACGACTACATCGACCGGCTCAGTCCCGGCTCGCGAGACGGCACCTACCGCGTCACGCTGGACTACCCCCAGCTCAACCCGTTCCTCGACCAGGCCCATGACCGGGATCGGCGGGGCGAGCTGTTCCGAAAGCACTGGAACCGCGCCGTGACGCAGAACCGGCCGCTCCTGGAGGAGGCGCTCCGCCTCCGCCATCGGATCGCGGAGCTGCTCGGCCACCCGACGTGGGCGCACCACGCCATGGAGGTCAAGATGGCCCGCGCACCGGAGCGGGTGCGCGCCTTCTACGAGGGCCTCCTGCCTCGTCTCGGAGCCCGGGTACGGTCGGAGCTCGACGTGCTCGCCGAGCAGATGCACGCCCGCGGTCATGATGGCCCGGTGACGGCCTGGGACTGGCGGTACGAGCACGAGGCGAAGCGCCGCACCGAGTACGGGCTCAACCAGAACGAGATCGCCGAGTACTTCCCGCTCGGCGCGGTGATGGAGGGCATGTTCGAGTTGACCGGCGACGTGCTCGGGCTCGACTACCGCGAGGTTCCGGATGCCCGCGCCTGGCATCCGGACGTTCGCCTGTACGAGATCATCGACCGGGCCAGCGGCGAGCACCTCGCGCACTTCTTCGCGGACTGGCATCCCCGCGAGGGGAAGTTCGGTCACGCCGCCGCCTTCCCCCTGGAGATCGGCCATCGTGATGCCGAGGGCGCGCGCGTGCCACCGGTGAGCGCGATCCTCGCCAACTTCACGCCGCCCTCGACGGATCGGCCCGCGCTGCTCAAGCATGCCGAGGTGGAGACCCTCTTCCACGAGTTCGGGCACATCCTGCACATGAGCCTGAGCCGAGCGGCCCACTCGCGCTTTTCCGGCGGGGAGACCGAGTGGGACTTCGTCGAAGCCCCGTCCCAGATCATGGAGCACTGGACCTGGCAGCCCGCCATCCTGCAGCGCTTCGCACGCCACTGGCGCACCGGTGAGCCGATTCCCACCCAGCTGGTGGAGCGCATGCGGCAGGCTCGATGGCTGGACGCCGGCATCCACATCGGCGTGCAGGCGTTCTACGGGCAGATCGACCTGGCGATTCATGCGGAGCCCGAAGTCGGCGACATCGACGCGGCCCTGCGCCGGGCCTACGCGGTGACCGGCATGCCCTACCCGGAGGGGACGTTCATGCTCTCGGGCTTCGGACACCTGTTGGGCGGCTACGACGCCGGCTACTACGGGTACCTGTGGGCCGAGGTCATCGGCGACGACATGTTCGGCCGGTTCGCGCGAGAGGGAGTCGTCTCTCCCGACATCGGTGCCGAGTACCGGCGCGAAATTCTGGAGCCCAACGGCACCCGCGACGCCGATGACCTCGTTCGTGCCTTCCTGGGCCGGGAGCCCTCCCAGGACGAGTTCCTGCGATTGCGCGGAATGGCCTGAGGGTCCGTTCCGGGGTTCGCCGCCACCGCCGACCGCGACCCGTGGGGCGGGTCAAACGAGGTCGGGAAGCCGCCGCCACCGACGCTCACCAGGCGCTGACCTGTGGGACGGGTGGAGCGGCGTGGGATCGACGCTCCACCGCCGGTTGACCCCTCCTGCGAGTAAGCGAGCCGTAACGACTCGATAAGGGCCCGTGCGCACACTGGACGGATGCC
>JAHWJN010000071.1 GCA_019348395.1 Chloroflexota bacterium | reverse complement strand
GACGTCGGCGCGCGTGACGAGGGCCAGCTGGTCGCGCAGCACCGTCGCGGTGCGCGGTCCGGATACCCCGTGCCCGCGAACCTCGACCGGCCGACCGGTGGCCTCGGCAACACGTCTCGCGAGGAGGACCGGGAGTGAGTCGTCGATGGTCGGTGAGCCGACGCCCGCGACGGTCGAGTCACCCAGGACCGCCATGCGCACCGGCGGTGCGTCGCCACGCCCCGTGGGCGGGATCCGAGCGTCGACGAGGTAACCGGGGTCGATCGGCAGGTACTCCCGGCGCGATAGCAGGAACAGCTCGACCGCGATGAGGCCGGCGAACGCGCCGAGGACCAGGCCGGCGCCGAGCGCCACGCGAAGGATCATGCGCCGGGCCGCGTCCACTCGGTGCCGTCGGCAAAGCGCTCTCGCTTCCAGATCGGCAGCCGATCCTTGATCGCCTCGATGACGAACCGGTTGGCCGCGTAGGCCTCGTCGCGGTGCGCGGCCGTCGTCACGATCGCCACGGCCGCCTCGCCGATCGCCACGCGACCGTGACGGTGGACGACCGAGACGGCCGCCTCCCAGCGCGTCTCGGCTTCCAGCGCGATCGAGGCGAGGACCGTGGCAGCCATCTCGGGGTACACCTCGTACTCGAGCTCGACCACAGCCCGACCGTCGTCGGACCGTTCCCGTGCCCGGCCGACGAACGTGACCCGCGCGCCGTGGGCGAGATCGTCGAGCGCACGCTCGACCGCGCCAACGTCGATCGGATCGGTCACCAGCGCGGTCGTGGCCCCGCCGCTGACCGGCGGCAAAAAGGCGACCGCGTCGTCATCGGCCAGCGCCTCATCCCACGGGGCGTACGCGCCGTTGCGAGCCGCGCGGACGTACGGGCGATGCGGGACCAGCCCGGGGTGCGTGGCTGCGAGGGCATCCCAGGCGTCGGCGACCGTCGCGCCATCAGCGAGCGTCAGCTCGCATCGGTCCACGCTGAGTTCGCGCAGCTGGGCGAAGGTCCGGACGCTGATCCGCATGCGACTAGACCGGGACGCCGGTGAGGTAGGTGATGCTGGCACCGGCGATCGAACCGGCCATGACGAGTGCCAGGCCGATGTAGAGCAGGCCGGTCGAGGCCTGCAGGGACGGCGCCGTCGAGGCGAGGATGGCGAGCACGGTCGCCACCATCGGGAGCAGGATGCCGACGCCGAGGCGCAGCCAGGCCAGCCAGCCGAGGCCGCCGACCAGCGGCTCGGTGCCGACCGTGATCAGCGCAACCGCGAAGGCGAGCCCCTGCAGGACCAACGCGCCGACGAGCAGCCACATCATCCGGCGCAGCGGAGCGGGTGACAGCTTCGGCGTCACCAGGTACCAGTGGCCGAGCAGCATCCCGGCGTTCACCGCGCCGAGGGCCAGCGCGGCCAGGACGAGCTGGGAGGCGAACAGTGGTGCGCTGCGGCTGCCGCCGGCCACGGCGAGCACCACCAGCGCCAGCAGGCCCACGAGACCGGAGCCGATGGCGAGCCACGCCCGCGGCCATCGCGCGATCGATGCGATGAGATAGGCCAGGCTGCCGGCGGCGAAGGCGAAGCTCAGCGGCCGTCGAACGTCGGTCGTGGCGGCAGCCTCGGGGCCGAGCGGCAGCGCCAGGTCGCTCAGCACGAGGATGGCGGCGAAGACCACGAGCAGCCAGGCCATGAAGAGCCGATATCCGCGCGTCGTCCCGCCGACGGCCTCGGTGATGCCGACGACGAGCAGCGTCCCGGCCGACAGCGCAGCCCAGAAGATCCAATTGACGAAGAGCAGGGCGTCGATCGACATTCGGTCCCTTACGCGGCGCCGACGGCCGCCAGCGAGCCGGTCAGCCCGATCTCCACCCAGCCATCGGTGACGCGCACCGGAAAGGTCTCGACCGGGTCGACCGCGGGGCGCACGACCGCCTCGCCGCTGCGGACATCGAAACAGCCGCCGTGCCAGGCGCAGACCAGCACCCCGTCCCGCGGGTCGAACCCGGCCTCGGAGAGCGGGAAGTCGCGGTGGCTGCAGTTGTTCTGCACGGCGAAGAACTCGCCGTCGTGCCGCACGAGCACCACCGGCGTACCGTCGATCTCGACGGGCATGAGCTCGCCGTCGCGCAGCTCGTCGGCGCGCAGCACGCGCGCGAAGCGGACGGCGCCCATCACGGGAGGTGCCCCTGGCGCGTGCCGCGCATGCAACTAACGGAGAAGATCAGGACGGCCGGGAGCGTTGTCGACCTCCGGAAAATTCGTGTATCTCGGTCAATCTGGGTACCGCCGGACGCCAGCGTGCCTGAGAATCGCCTCCGTGTCGCCGTTAGTTGCATGGGTCGCAAGCTACGCCGCCGCACGCGCCGCCTCGCTCACCTCGGCGGACCCGCGAATACGAGCAGGCGTGGCTCGGTCATGTCCTCGATCGACCAGCGCAGTCCCTCGCGGCCGAGGCCCGAGTCCTTCACGCCCCCGTAGGGCATCGCGTCGGTGCGCCAGGTCGGAATCTCGTTGATGATCACCCCGCCGACCTCGAGCTCATCATGGGCGAGCAGCGCGTGGTCGAGCGAGCTGGTGAACACGCCGCACTGGAGGCCGAAGCGGCTGTCGTTGATCTCCCGCAGGGCATCGCTGAACGAGTCGACCGCGAAGAGGTTGACGACCGGCGCGAAGGCCTCCTCTGAGCAGATCATGGCGTCGCGCGGCACGTCCACCAGCACCGTGGGCGAGTACCAGCGCCCGTCGGGCTCTCCACGGACGAGGGCCCGCGCCCCGTCTCGCAGCGCGTCGGTCACCCAGCCGTGGGTACGCTCCACCGCCTTCTCGTCGACCATCGGCCCGAGGTCGGTCTCCTCGCTCGACGGATCCCCCACCTTCACCCGCTGCTCGCGCTCGACGAAGCGACGCTCGAAATCGTCGTACACCTCGCGCACGACGTAGATGCGCTGGACGCTGATGCAGACCTGCCCCGCGTAGGCGAAGGCGCCGTATACGAGCCGATCGACCGCCCAATCGAGGTCGGCGGTCTCGTCGACGATCGCTCCGGCGTTGCCGCCGAGCTCGAGTACGACCTTCTTCTTGCCGGCCTCCGCCTTCATCTTCCACCCCACCGAGGGGCTGCCGGTGAAGCTGAGGAGCTTGAAGCGATCGTCGGAGACCATGCGGTCGCCGGTGGGCCGATCCATCGGCAGGATGCTCACCGCGCCCTTCGGCAGATCGGTCTCGGCGAGGTATTCGGCGATGCGCAGCATGGACAGCGGATCCTTCGACGGCGGCTTGAGCACGATGCTGCATCCGGCCGCGATGGCCGGCGCCACCTTGTGCGCGGCGAGATTGAGCGGGAAGTTGAACGGGCTGATCCCGGCCACCGGCCCGATCGGATAGCGGCGCACGATGCCGTGCCGGCCCCGGTTCGCGGCGGCCCAGTCGAGCGGCAGCCACTCGCCGTTGATGCGCAACGCCTCCTCGGCAGCGGTGCGAAAGGTGAGTGCGCCGCGCGCGACCTCGCCCCTCGCGTCCCTGACCGGCTTGCCCGACTCGCGACTGAGCAGGCCGGCCAGCTCCTCGGCGTCGCGCTCGATGCAGGCGGCCACGTGCGCCAGCGCGTCGCGCCGTTCGTAGATGGCCATCCGTCGCGTGTGCCCGAAGGCCTCGACCGCGGCCGCCGTTGCGCGCTCCAGCTCATCGACGCCGGCCTGGAAGGTCGTCGCGATCAGCGAGCCGTCGGCCGGGTTGCGGACCTCGAGCGGCGCGCCGGCCTCCACGAAGTCCCCGGCCAGGTAGATCGGGACGCGGGACGCGTCGACCTGCATGGTCAGCGGCTCCATTCGTCGGCGCGCAGCGCCACGGCGGCGTGGAGGGCAACGCCGACCGCCATGGCAGGCTCGTGGTGCACGACGCGGTTCGAGTGGTTCTGCGGAGCATCGGCGGGCTCGAGCTCCGGCGGACAGGCGCCGAGGAAGGCCATGGCGCCCGGGACGCGCTGCAGGACGTAGCTGAAGTCCTCCGCCCCCATGATCGGCGCGGGAATGTCCTCCACGTCGTCCGAACCGATGAGCTCTCGAGCGAGGTCGAGCACGCGACCGGCGACCGAGTCGTCGTTGACGGTCACCGGGTATCCCGGCTCGATCTCGAGCTCGGCGGTCGCCCCGTGCGCGGCGGCGATTCCCTCGACCACGCGCCGAACGTTGTCCCGCATGGCGACGCGCGTCTCCTCGCTGAGGGTGCGCATGGTGCCCTGCATGAACGCCGTCTCGGGAATGATGTTCGTCGTGGTCCCGGCGGTGATGTTCGCGATCGTCAGCACCGCCGGGTCGAAGATGTCGATTCGGCGGGTGACCATGGTCTGGAGGGCGATGGCGATCTGCGCAGCGACGGCGATGGGGTCCACGGCGTGATGAGGTGCCGAGGCGTGGCCACCGCGCCCCCGGACCGTGATCCGGATCGTGTCCCCGGCGGCGAGCAGCGGGCCGCGGCGCAGGTTGACCGAACCGGACCGGTGCCGGTTGCTGATGTGGAGCGCGAACGCGACCGCCGGGGGCGCTTCGAGGTCGAGCAGTCCCTCCTCGATCATGACCCGCGCGCCGTGATAGCCCTCTTCGCCCGGCTGGAACATGAACACGACCCGGCCGGTGAGCTCGGCGCGACGGGCGGCGAGCAGCCGGGCGGCGCCGACGAGCATGGCCACATGGGTGTCGTGCCCGCAGGCGTGCATGGCGTCATCGGTCTCGGAGGCGAACTCGAGGCCGGATTCCTCTCGAAGCGGCAGCCCGTCCATGTCGGCACGGAGCAGGACCGTCGGGCCGGGCTGACCGCCGTCTAGGGTGGCGGTCACCGAGCCGATCGAGCGGCCGGTCCGAACGTCGAGCGGCAGGCCGTCGAGCGCGTGCAGCACCCGGCGCTGCGTCTCCGACAGCCCGAGGCCGATCTCGGGGTGCCGGTGCAGCTCGCGACGGAGCGCGACCACGCTCGGAAGAAGTGCTCGAGCCTCGGCGAGCAGGGCGTCGCCGGTCCGGAGGGGCGCCTGGCTGGTCATGCGGCAGATTCTACCGACCGATGGCGGTGCGGGCTGCATGGCAGACTGGGCGGCGCATGATCACCCGGGCCCGAGCCGGCCTGCTCGCCGTCCATCCGGCGCTCGCTCTGCTGGCCTTCATCGCCTTCATCGCGCAGGTCGGCATCGCCGTGATGCTGCCCCTTCTGCCCCTGTTCGCCACCGAGCTCGGCGCCACGCCGTTCGTCCTGGGATTGCTGACGAGCGCCTTTGCGGTCACCAACGGGCTCGGCCAGCTCGGGGTCGGTGTCCTCAGCGACCGGCTCGGCGCGCGCCGATTCATCGGCGGCGGCCTGGCGCTCTATGCCGGCGGCAACGCCCTGATCGCAACCGCGGCGAGCGCCACCTGGCTCCTTGCCTGGCGGACGCTGTCCGGATTCGGCGGCGGAGCGCTCATCGTGTCACAGCGCATCTACCTGGCCGAGATCACGGCCCCCGACCGGCGAGCGTTCGCGAACGGGATCCTGTCGGCGGCCGCCTCGGCGGGGTCGGTGGCCGGTCCCGCCTTCGGCGGCTTCATCGCGGCGGTCGGAGGGTTGCGCGCGCCGTTCGTCGTCGTTGCGGTGACGAGCGCCATCGCCTTCGTCGCCAGCCTGGCGCTGCCGCATGGCCGCCCGCAGAGCTTCACCGCGGAGTCGGCGGACGCGCCGGCGGTCGAGGAGCCGGTGGACCGCGGGGGTGTGATCGCCCTGCTCTTCGCGAATCTGGCGATGCTCGCCGGCTATGGCGCCTTCATCACGACCTACGCCCCGCTGGCGACCGAGCGGCTGGGCTGGACCACCGTCGACGTCGGGCTGACGTTCAGCTTCTTCGGCGCCGGCAGCATCCTCCTGGGGCCGCCCATCGCGCACCTGGCCGACCGGACGAGCCGCCGCGCGGTGGCGATCGGCGGCATCGTGCCGGTCGCAGCCTTCGGGCTCGCGCTCGTGATGGGTCTGCCGATCTGGGCGGTCTTCGGCGTGGCGGTGCTCGCCGGCGCCGGCCTCACCGCCTTCAACGCCTCCTGGTACGCGATGCTCGCCGATGTCTCCGGCACGAGGGCCCGGGGCCGGATCTTCGGCATCGTGAGCGCGGTCTCGAACGTCGGGATCGTCATCGGCGCGACCACCGCGGCACAGCTGTGGGAGCGGGTCGATCTCGTCGCGGCCATGGGCAGCGGCGTGGTGGCCACGCTCCTCGCCGTGGTCCCCATGCTCGCCTTCCGGGCCGCGCGTCGCTGATCGAAGCGACCGCCCACCGCGTACCGATGGACGTGACCCCGGCCTACCTGACCATGGAGATCGGCGCGACCGTGTTCTTCATGCTCGCCGCGTGGCGTGCCCTGCGCCGCGGCCGGCTGCCGTTCCTCGAGCTGGTCAGCGCCGCGATCTTCGGGCTCCTCCTCGAGCAGGCGACCCAGGTCATCTTCGAGACCTACGAATACTCGACCGAGTTCGTCCTGGCCATCGATCGGGCGCCGATCGTGATCGGCCTCACATGGGCGCTCATCATCGCGGGGGCCATGCGCATCACCGACGCGCTCGGCGTTCGTGGCCGGTACGCCCCGGTGGTGGACAGCGTGCTGGCCATCATGCTCGACCTCGCCTTCGACGCGGTCGCCATACGGATGGGCCTCTGGACCTGGCGCGACATCGGGCCGGACCAGGGCTGGTTCGGCGTGCCGGCTGGCAACTTCTACGCCTGGGTGTTCGTGACGCTTGGCTTCACCCTGTTCACGCGCTGGCTTCGCCACGCGGCGCACGGGCGACCAGGCCTCGGGTGGCTGCAGCTCC
>JAHWJN010000070.1 GCA_019348395.1 Chloroflexota bacterium | reverse complement strand
CGATGAAGACCGGCACGGTGTCGACCGCTTGATCGTTGATGAAGAAGGTCACGCGGTGCGGCCGACCGTCGGAGACCTCCATCGCCGGAACGTCGCTCGCGAACCGATCCTCGAACGCCTCGCCGCGCAGCTCGATGCCGACCGGCATGTTGGCTGCCAGCTTGATCCGGGGCTTCGGATTCTGGGCCCGGGTGTAGGCGAGCGGCAGGTTCGCCTCTCGGAAGGCGCGCTCGAGCTCGGTGACGAGCTCTGCCTGGCGCATCCGGAGCGCCGGAGCAGTACGGCTGAACAGGAGCTGCCATCGCTGTCGCGGTGGCGCGTCGGGAGATCGGTTCGTCATGGACCACCGATCGTACCCGCGACGGCGCCGGAGGGCCAGAGCCGAGCGATACCCCTCGGGCGACGTCAGAGTGCCGGCTTGTGGCTCCGCATGCGGATCGACTGCAGGATGCCGAGTCCGAAGAGCAGGCTCACCATGCTCGAGCCGCCGTAGCTGACGAGCGGCAGCGGGATGCCGGTGACCGGCATGATGCCGATCGCCATGCCGATGTTCACCACGACCTGGAACAGGATCATCGAGGCCAGCCCGACCGCGATGAGCATGCCGAGGGCGTCGCGCGCCTGCCAGCCGATGAGCAGGATCCTCCACAGGAGAAGGCCGAACAGCAGGAGCAGCAGGAGGCCGCCCACGAACCCCAGGTCCTCCGCCAGCACGGCGAAGATGAAGTCCGAGGACTGGACCGGCAGGTAGCTGCGCAGCTCCTCGCCGCCGACCGTCAGGCCACGTCCCAGCCAGCCGCCGGAACCGACCGCGTTGAGTGACTGGACGAGCTGGTAGCAGGCGCCCTGGGGATCCGCGTACGGATCCAGGAAGCAGAAGAGGCGCTGGCGCTGGTACTCCTGCAGCATCCCGCCGGCGACCGGTGCGACCACGATCACCGCGCCGGCCATCAGCCCGAGCCAGCCGAGGCTCGCGCCGGCCATGAACAGCATGCCGGCCAGGATCGCGATGAAGACGAGCGCGGTGCCGAGATCCGGCTGGTCGTAGACGAGGTAGGTCGGCACCGCCATGAGCAGGCCGGCCACCAGGATGGTCGACAGCCGTCCCACGCGCTCGCGGCGTCCCGCCAGGTACGTCGCCAGCACGGTGATCATCAGGACCTTGCTGACCTCGCTGAACTGGAAGTCCAGCCCGGCGACGGTCACCGACATCTGGGCGCCGAACAGGCTGGTGCCGACCAGCATGGTGAGCACGAGCAGCCCGATGACGGCGACGTAGAGCGGCACCGCCAGCGTGCGCAGCCACGCGTAATCGATGCTGGCGGCGACGAAGAAGACGGTGAGTCCGATGGATCCCCAGATCAGCGTCTTCGTCGTCTCCCGCATGCCGCCGCCCGCCGGTGCGCCGAACTCCGTCGAGTAGCCGATGGCCAGGCCGACCGCGACCAGCAGCAGCACATAGAGGAGCAGCTGCACGTCGAAGTGACGCCAGTCGCGCGTCTTCATCGACTCAACAAAGGTTGCGGTTGCGACGCCCATCGATCAGTTCGCCGTCACGAGGCTGAAGTCGCGCGGGTCGAGCCGCAGATCCTGGTCGAGGTCGTAGTGGAGCTGGAGGAAGTACTTCACCACCTCGGCCGAGACGTTGCCCGGCACGACCGCGGAGTAGTTGAAGGCCACCACCGCGAGCTCCGCGTCCGTCGCGCCGGCCGCGCTCGGCAGGTACGCGACGAACCACGAGTGGAAGGGGAGCGTGCCCTCCTCGGTGAGCTCGCCGAATTCGGCCGTGCCGGTCTTGCCCGACAGGGCTCCCGGCAGCTCGAGATCCCGGATGTTGTAGGCGTGCCCGGAGGTGATGACCTCGCGTGCCCCGAGGCGCATGGTCTGCAGCGTCTCATCCGACGCGCCGACCCGGTGGATGACCTCCGGCCGGTGCTCCCTGATCAGCCTTCCGTCCGCGTCCGCCTCCCCCCGCACGATCATCGGCCGCATCAGGTCGCCACCGTTGGCCAGGGCCGCGTACGAGTTGAGCACCTGGATCGGCGTGACGGCGATGACGTTCTGGCCGATGCCCGCCTGGGCCAGCTCCCCGGTGAAGACGCCGGCGCGACCCTGCTGGCGCGCCCACGCGGTGCTCGCGATGATGCCGGGCTCCTCGCCGGGCAGCCGGATGCCGCTGCGCATGCCGTAGCCGAGCTCGTGGGCCCACTCCGCCAGCGGATCGATCCCGGTGTGAATAGCCATCTGGTAGAAGTAGGTGTCGGAGCTCTTCGCGAACGCGTCGACCATGTCGAGGGGCCCGAAGCCCTGCCGGTTCCAGTCGTGCAGGCATTCGCCCTCCGGCGCGCCGGGAATCTGGTAGCAGCCGTAGGTCGGCCACTCGCGACCCGGCGTGGTCACGCCCTCCTCGAGCGCAGCGATGCCCGTCACCAGCTTGTAGGTGGAGCCGGGTGGGTAGATGTCGGCGATCGCGTGGTTGCGAAGCGGCCGATCCGGATCGGTCAGGTAGACGTTGAAGTCCTCGGTGCTGATGCCGCGCGCGAACCGGTTGTTGTCGTAGGTCGGCAGCGAGACCATGGCGAGGATCTCGCCGGTCTGCGGATTCATGACCACGATCACGCCCTGCTGGACCGACGCCACCTCCATGCCCCAGCGCAGGGCGTCCTCGGCACGGCGCTGGATTTCGGCATCCACGGTCAGCATCAGGTTGCTGCCGGGCTCCGGCTCGCGAAGCGTCTCGATGACGCGCAGCTGTCGTCCCGACGCGTCGCGCTGCACCAGCTGCGTCCCGTAGGTGCCCCGCAGCTCGGTCTCGTACGAGGCCTCGACCCCGGTCTTGCCGATCGTGTCGTCACGCAGGTAGCCGTCTTGCTCTCGGGCGGCCAGCTCCGAGCGCGTCACCGGACCGGTGTATCCGACCACGTGAGCGAGGAGCTCGCCTCCCAGGGCGCCGGTGTCATCGAGATACTCGCGCACCGCATCGACCTCGACCACCACGCCCGGCAGGCGTGCCGAATCCTCGCCGATCAGCAGCGCCGCCTCGCGGCTGACGCCTCGGTCCACCGGCACCAGGTCGTACGGGCTGCCGGAGAACGCCTCGAGGCGCTGGCGAAGCATCGCGGACGGCGTGCCTGTGAGCTCCGCCACCCGGCCGAGGACTCGAGTGCGCAGGGTGTCGGGCAGATCGGCCGGTCGCACCTTCACCACCCACGACGGTGCGTTCACGGCCACCGGTCGGCCCGCTCGGTCGAAGATGAGCCCGCGCGGCGCCGGCAGCGGCACCTCGACCGTTCGCTCCGCGGCCGCGCGCCGCGCGTAGACGTCGCCGCTCACGATCTGCAGCTGGAACAGTCGCCCGCCGAGCGAGGTCAGCAACAGGGCGGTCAGCACGGCGAGTGATACGAACCGGGCCGGGGACCGTCGAAGGTCGACGCGACCGTCGTTCAGATCGGCCATCGGCTCACCAGGCGGGTGCCTCGTCGGGCCCGTAGCGCAGGACCAGCAGCCGTGCGGGGATGAGCAGGATGCCGGCGATGCCCGCGTTCAGCATGGCGGCGCCGAGCATGATGTCGATCGGCACTCCGGTCAGGGGCGGCGCGTCGCCGACAAGCTGCCCGATCGCCAGAGAGGCGGCGTCGGCCACCAGGGACCCCACCCCGACCGCGAGGATCGGGTAGATCCAGCTCATGCGCCCCAGGAGGCGCTCACCACCGGCCACGACGGCGGCGACCACCAGCAGGGAGAGCGGGACGGACCCCAGCGGGTCGCCGACCAGGAGGTTCGCGGCAAGCCCGCCGACGAATGCCCAGGTGATTCCCGGCAGGAATCCCACCAGCACGGTCACGAGGACGACGGCCACCAGGATGAGGCTCGGCTTCATGCCCGCGACCACGATCACAGGGGCAACCGCGGCATGCACGACGCCGACGACGAAGGCGAGGAGTGGGTTGAGGTACCAGATGAGGGGCGTCCCCGGAAGATGCTGCTTCTCACCAGTATAGGAAGGGTGCCCTGTCCAACACAGTGGATCCACGTGAAACATCGGAGCGCCGAATCTGTGGATAACTCGCAAAGCGCCTCGCTACCGCCCGGCCCTCCACGTGTTTGTTGGTACAATGAGCGTGCTCAATTCTCAACTCGCAGCGGAGCGCTCGTGGTCCGGGTCACGGCCTGCACGAACCAGAAGGGCGGAGTCGGTAAGACGACCACGGTGATCAACCTGGCGGCCTACCTCGCCCTCGCGGGAACTCGAACTCTCGTCCTCGATCTCGACCCGCAGGGCAACGCCACGAGTGGCCTGGGTGTCGACCGCCGGTCCATCGAACGCTCCACCTACGACGCGCTCGTCGACCGCGTACCGATCGGCGAGCTGGTCGTCGGCACGGCGGTGGACGGGCTCGATCTCGTGCCGTCGACCCCCGCGCTGTCGGGAGCGGAAGTGGAGCTGGTGAACGTGCCGGCGCGCGAACGCCGGCTGGCCGCCAGCCTGGGGGAGCTGGACGACCGCTATGACCGGGTGCTGATCGACTGTCCGCCGTCGCTCGGTCTCCTCACGATCAACGCGCTCACCGCGGCGGACGGGGTCCTGATCCCGATCCAGACCGAGTACTACGCCCTGGAGGGTCTCAGCCAGCTGGTGAACACGATCCGACGGGTCCGCGAGGGCCTGAACCCACGACTGGAGCTCGAGGGCGTGCTGCTCACGATGTACGACACCCGGACCCGGCTCTCCGCGCAGGTGGCCGCCGAGGTGCGCCGGCACATGAACCGGACCGTCTACCAGACCGTGGTGCCCCGCTCCATCCGGCTTTCCGAGGCGCCCAGCCATGGCCTGCCGATCGCCCTCTACGACCCGGCATCGCGCGGCGCCACCGCGTACCGCGAGCTCGCCGGCGAGGTCGTCGCCCGTGGCTAGCACGCCGGCGCGCGGACGCGAGTTCGGACTGGGGCGTGGCCTCGACGCCCTCATCCCGGCCACGCAGGAGGAACGCGGCGTTCTGCAGCTTCCACTCGACCGGGTCGAGCCCAACCCGAACCAGCCCCGGCTCGCGTTCGAGGAGGGGCAGCTCGGCGAGCTGGCCGCCTCGATCGCCGTGCACGGTGTCCTCCAGCCGGTGGTGGTGCGTGCCCTTGCCGACGGCCGCTGGCAGCTCATCGCCGGCGAACGCCGTCTCCGGGCAGCCCGCATGGCCGGCCTGGACACGATCCCTGCCGTCCTGCGTGACGAAGACGAGGGCGGGGCGTCCCTCGAGCTCGCCCTCATCGAGAACATCCAGCGCGAGGACCTCAACGCCATCGAGACCGCCATGGCCTACCGCGAGCTGATCGAAAGCTT
Source organism: Chloroflexota bacterium (assembly GCA_019348395.1). Taxonomy (GTDB): domain Bacteria; phylum Chloroflexota; class Limnocylindria; order QHBO01; family QHBO01; genus JACDBZ01. The sequence goes on along the minus strand of JAHWJN010000070.1, from coordinate 1,593 downwards.
CGGGCTCACCCACGATGCGGTCGCCCGGCAGGTGGGGAGGAGCCGCGTGGCGGTCAGCAATGCGCTCCGGCTGCTCGACCTGGCACCCGACACCCAGGCCGCGATCGTCGACGGCCGCATCAGCGAGGGGCATGGGCGGGCGCTCGCCGCCATCACCGTCCACGAGCTGCAGCGCGCGATCCTGGCCGTCGTCCTCGAGCGCGGGCTGTCGGTCCGCCAGACCGAGGAGCTGGTTCGGCGCAAGCGTGCCGAGCAGCCTGGCCCGCGCGGGCCGCAGCCGATCGGTCATGATCTGCAGGACCTCGAGGCGCAGCTGCGAGGAATGCTGGCCACGAAGGTCGGCATCGTGCGCACCCGTCGGGGCGGACGCCTCGTCATCGACTTCTACTCCGACGAGGAGCTGGACCGCCTCTATTCGATCATCACCCGCGGCGCGGGCGGCCCGCCGACCGCCGGCACCGGCCCATCGCTCCATTTCGACCACGAGGTTCCCCCATCCGCATGACCGTCGATCAGGCGCCCAAGGCGCGCAAGGCCTCGGCCAGCTACACCGCCGCGAATATCCAGGTCCTGGAGGGCCTGACGGCGGTCCGCAAGCGACCGGGCATGTACATCGGCTCGACCGACGCGCGGGGCCTCCACCAGCTCGTCTGGGAGGTCGTCGACAACAGCATCGACGAGGCGATGGCCAACCAGGCCACCCGGATCGACGTGACGATCCACGCGGACGGCTCGGTCGAGGTGGTCGACGACGGCCGCGGCATCCCGGTCGACCGGCACTCGACCGGCAAGAGCGCCCTCGAGGTGATCATGACGGTGCTGCACGCCGGCGGAAAGTTCGGCGGCGGCGGCTACAAGGTCTCCGGCGGGCTCCACGGCGTGGGTGTGAGCGTGGTGAACGCCCTGAGCTCGGAGATGCGGGTGGAGGTCCTGCGCGACAAGAAGCGCCACGTCCAGGAGTTCGTGCGCGGCATCCCGCAGGGGCCCGTCAAGCAGAGCGGCGGCGTGGCGGAGGCGAACCGGGGTCTCGACGATGGCTGGAAGCGACAGCACGGCACCCGCACTTTCTTCCGGCCGGACCCGGAGATCTTCGAGACGCTCGACTTCAGCTGGGAGACGATCAGCACCCGCCTGCGCGAGTCGGCGTACCTCAACAAGGGCCTCTGGATCCGGCTGCGCGACGAGCGTGTCGACCGGGAGAAGAACTTCTTCTTCCAGGGTGGCGTGACGAGCTTCGTCCGTCACCTCAACCGCCGGCGCGACGTCCTGAACAGCCGTCCGATCTACGTCGAGCGCATGGTCGGTTCCACGAGCGTCGAGGTCGCGCTCCAGTACAACGACGCCTTCGCGGAGACCGTCATCCCCTTCGCGAACAACATCCACACCGTCGACGGCGGCACCCACGTCGCGGGCTTCCGATCGGCACTCACCAGCTCGCTCAACACGTGGTCGCGCAAGTCCGGCACGCTCTCCGAGAAGGAGGCCAACCTCTCGGGCGACGACGTTCGCGAGGGCCTGACCGCGGTCATCAGCGTCAAGCTCACCGATCCGCAGTTCGAGGGCCAGACGAAGGCGAAGCTCGGCAATGCCGAC
>JAHWJN010000006.1 GCA_019348395.1 Chloroflexota bacterium | reverse complement strand
CGGCTGCTCGCCTGGGAGAAGGCCGGCGTCTCGATCGCCGACGGGGAGGCCCGCCGGGCCGAGGGCAAGGGCTGGGGCGAGATCGCGAAGGAACTCGGCGTGCACCCCGGCATCGGATCGGTGATGGGCAACGGTGGCGGCCACGGCCGTGACAACGCTCCGGGCCAGCACAAGGACCGCGGCGCCGACGACTGATCGCTGCTGACCGGCCGCGAGGACCCGCAGAGGTCCCGATCGGCTAGCGTACGCGGCGTGAGCCTGCATCCCCTCTTCGGCCGGCTGCGCCGGCCGGTCCGGCGCGAGGGGGCCGAAGGCTACCTGTTCCTGGTCCTCGTCTCGTTCGCCCTCACGGTCATCGGGACACGCTGGTTCCTGGAGCTCACCGGCTTCCCGCGGATCGGGGGTGGCGATCTGCACATCGCCCACGCCCTGTGGGGTGGAGCCGCGCTGTTCGTCGCCGCCCTGCTCCCCATCGTGCTCGCCGGGCGCCTCGTCTACCGTTCGGCGGCCATCCTGGGCGGCGCAGGCATCGGCCTGTTCATCGACGAGGTGGGCAAGTTCATCACGGCGGAGAACGATTACTTCTTCCCGGCTGCCGCGCCGATCATCTATGCCACGTTTCTGCTCTCCGTGATCGTCTGGCTTCGCGTCCGTCAGCCGCCCGAGCCAGATCCGCGGGCGCAGCTACTCGGCGCGCTGGAGCTGCTCGAGGAGTCGGTCGAGGGCGACCTCCAGCGTGCCGAGGTGGACGCCCTGTGCGAGCGTCTGCGATCCGCCGCGGAGCACGCCCCGGCCGCCGAGCAGCGCCGCCTGGCCACACATCTGCTTGCCTTCGTCGGCGCCGATGCACTGCGCGTGGCACCGGACCCTGTCGACCGTCTCGGCTCGCTGCGGGCCGGCTGGCAGTCGCGCGCCGACGCCTGGCTCGGGGGTCGCGGCGTGCGAGTCGGGATCGTCGCCGCGCTGCTGCTCACCGGGCTGGGACAGGTCTGGGCGCTGATCTCGATCGCGACCGGCCTGCAGCTGGACCCCGCCGGGTCGCTGACCGCCGTCGGCTGGTTTCGGATCCTGCACCTCGCCGTCGAGGCGGTGGCCGGTCTCCTGGTCCTCGCCGGTGGTTCGCTGGTCGCCGTCGTGGGCCGTCACCGGCTGGGCTGGACGCTGGCCTACGTCGGCCTGCTCGTGACGATCACGCTCGGCGACCTGATCGGCTTCTACGTTCGCCAGTTCGATTCGATCCTGCTCGTCCTCGGTCACCTCGTGCTGCTCGCCGCGGTCGTCGGGTATCGCGACGAGCTGCGTGCCGAAGTCGGCCGAATGTCGTAGACGACGTTCCGCATCGGCCCGATGCAGAACGAGCATGGCGGAACGAGGATGCCGGCAGCCATCGTCCTCCCACAGGAGCATCACACCGTGCGAGCCGCCGTCTTCTCCGCGTCCTTCGTCAGCGTCGGCCTGTTTCTGGCGGTTGCCGCCGCCTTCGCCTTCTCGCCGACGTGGATCGGCCTCGGCATCCTGGCCATCGCCCTCGTCGGGGCGGTCGTCATGGTCGTCAGCGACGCCCGCGAGCCGCAGCCCGTCCGCTAGGCTGGTCGCATGGCAGGTCGCGAAGCGACCGGCACCCCCAGGGTCGAGCCGAGGCGGCCGGTCCTCGCCGCGCTCGCCCTGCCGATCATCGGCCTCGGGCTCCTGCTCGCCCGTCCTGAGCTCGACCTGCGCTGGGAGCATCAGCCGAGCCACTTCTGGCTCGTCCTGCTCACGGCCGCCCTCAGCGTCGCGCTGGCGCTCCTCACCAACGAGGCGGCCTCGCGCCGTGCCGACGCCCGCATCATCCTGGTTTCGCTCGCCTTCCTCGTCAGTGCCGGGTTTCTCGGCCTGCACGCGCTCGCCACGCCCGGCGTCCTCCTGCCGGAGCCGAACACCGGATTTTTCGTGGCCACGCCGGTCGGCCTGATGATTGCCTCGGTCGCCGCCGCCGCGTCGGTCCGCCCGCTGGCCGGTCCGCGCGCGGGCTGGATCCTGCGGCACCGCGGCCTGCTCCGAGCGTTGGTCGTGGCGGTGCTGGTCGGCTGGGCCGCCATCTCCCTCCTGCGTCTGCCACCGCTCGACGGTCCGCCACCGGATCAGGCGGGGACGCTGGTCGCCGTGGCCGCCATCGGCACGGTGGCTCTGTACGGCTATGCCGCGTGGCGCTACGCGGTGATCGGCCGGCGTCGTCGGAGCCGGTTCGCGCTGATCATCGCCGCCGCGCTCGTCCTGCTGGCCGAGGCCATGGTGGCGGTGGCCTTCAGCCGCAGCTGGCACCTGAGCTGGTGGGAGTGGCACCTCCTCATGAGCGCGGCGTTCGTGCTCATCGCGCTCGGCGCGCGCCACGAATACCGCCGTACCGGGTCCCTGGTCGCGACCTTCGAGCCGATCTATCAGCACGCCACCCTGCAGCAGATCGATCGGTGGCACGGGCGCGCCATCGCCGAGATGTCGGCGGCGGAGTCGCGTGGCGAGCCGCTCGATGAGCTCCTCGCGGAGCTGCGACGCGAGGGCGCCTCGAGCGACCAGCTGGCGCTCATGGTCGAGGCTGCTCGCGAGGTCCGCCGGGTCGACGAGCTGTTCGCACCGTACCTGCCGCGGGCCTACGCCGATCGCCTGCGTGCGGCGCCCGGGGGTCCCACCCCGCCGCAGCAGCGGGAGGTGAGCGTCCTGTTCGCAGACCTGGCCGGCTTCACCAGTTTCAGCGAGGAGCACGAGCCGACCGAGGTGATCGGCATGCTGAACGAGTACTGGGAGACCGCCGTGCCGGTGATCGAGGCGGCAGGCGGCGCGATCGAGCACTTCGCCGGTGACGGCATCCTCGTCCTGTTCAACACCGCCGACGACCAGCCCGATCATCCTGTTCGGGCGGTCCGATGCGCCCTGGAACTGGTGCGTGCGGCGGACCGGGTGGCCGAAACCCGCCCGCGCTGGCCCCGCTTCCGGGTGGGTGTCAACACCGGCCCGGCCGCGGTGGGCACCGTGGGCGGGGCGGGCCGGCGCAGCTTCGCGACCATCGGCGACACGACGAACCTGGGCTCGCGGCTCATGGGTGCCGGATCGCCGGGACAGACGGTGATCTCCGGCGCCACCAGGGCTGCCATCGAGAAGGCCGTCGATGCGGGGGAGCTGGAGACGGTCGCCCTGGGGCCGATGACCCTGAAGGGCAAGCGCGACCCCGTCCCGGCCTGGGTCGTGCGCTACCCCTCGGCGAGGTAGAGCAGGCCCAACCGTCCGTCGCTCAGCGTCAGCCGGTCGCCCTCGACCACCGCGTCGAACCGCTCGTTGATCACCGTCAGGACGTGCTCGTCCTGGGCCTCGAGGCCGGGACAGGCGCGGTCCTCGTTCGTCAGCTCGGTCACCCGCACCACGCCGCCTTCGATCTCGTAGCGGCCCTCGAAGGTCCGGCACCCGGTGGTCCCGGTCAGGTGGCCGTCATCGCGGAGCAATAGCGTCGCCGGGTCGCCCATGGTCGAGGAGACCGCCTCACCGTCCACCAGCCCGTCCAGGCGCCACGCGGTGCCGACGAGCGCCGCATCCGGGGTGGGCGGGATCAGCTCGTACGTCAGCTCCACCGCCTCGCCGGTCAGCGTCAGGCGCTCACCCTGGCGCGCCCAGCGTTCGACGTCGTCGAGCGCGGTCAGGTACGCCGACTCAGCCTCCATCACCGCGGGATCGCAGCCCATCTCGGTCATCGACATCGCGCCGAAGCCGATGCGCTCGCCGTCAAGGGTGACCGCTCCACCGTAGGTATTGCACGCAGCGCGGCCGCCGACCTCGCCACGGTCGATCGTCATCGTGATTGGTGCCTCGGCGGGGATCGGCAGCGGGTTGCCACGATGCGTCCCGTCGACGAGGGTCCATTCGCCACCCGGGCCGCCAGCGTTGCCGGCGGGCGGAAGGGACAGGTCGCAGCCGGCCGCGACGAGAACGACGACCAGTGCCAGGGAGAGGCGGATGCTCATGCCGGCAGGACGCCCGGGCGGCGTCACCCGTTCCGCACGAGCGATCAGCCCTCCGGCCAGCGCTCCTGGAAGACCGTCTCCCCCCGGGGCAACCGTGCCTCGCCCGAATCGGACTTCGGGAGGCGCGCCGCCTCCGTCGGATGGCCAAGCGCCACGACGGTGCGGACGAACCGGTCGTCCGGCAGCCCGAGGATGTCGCCGACCGCTTCACGCCCCTCTCCGGAGATCCAGGCGATCCCGGCACCGAGGCCGAGCATCGACGCGCCGACCAGGATGCGCTCCGCGGCGCGCCCCTCGTCGTAGGCGTGCGAGATCTTCCAGCCGGGCTGGTCGGGCACGGTGATCGCGATCGCGGCGGTTGCGGTCTGCAGCGCCCGGGTGTACGGCATGCCGCTGTCGGCCAGTCGCCGGATCGTGTCCGGCTCGGTGACGACGATGAAGCGCCACGGCTGGTTGTTCTTGCTGGACCCCGACCAGCGGCCGACGTCCGCGAGGGCGTCGAGCGCGGCCCGGTCGACCGGCGCGTCGGTGAACTCGCGGACCTGTCGAGCCCGGAGCAGGGGGCGAACGGTCTCGGTCGGATCGGTGCGATCGTCGTGCATCCGAGGAGCGTAGCGTTTGGACCAGCGGGCGTCAGCGGCCGGGGTAGCATCGGCACATGTCACGCATCGCCGTCGTCTTCACCGGCGGAACCATCGCGATGCGACAGGGCAGCGGCGGCAACGTTCCCAGCCTGCGCGGAGACGACCTCCTGGCCTCGGTGCCCGGGCTCGACGCCGTCGCGGAGGTGGAGCCGATCGATTGGGGCCTGGTGCCCGCCTCGCACCTGACCTTCGACCAGGTCCTCGACATCGGCCGCGTGCTGGCACGTCAGCTGGCTCGGCCGGAGATCGACGGGGCGGTGGTGGTGCAGGGCACCGACGTGATCGAGGAGACCGCCTTCGCATGGGACCTGCTGCCGATGGGCGACAAGCCGGTCGTGGTGGTCGGGGCCATGCGGTCGGCGTCACAGGAGGCCTACGACGGGCCGGAGAACCTGCGCAACGCGGTGACCGCCGCGGCCGATCCGCGCCTGGCCGGCCAGGGCGTGGTGGTCGCCATGGCGGGACAGCTGCACGGCGCGGACGACGTGCGCAAGACCCACACCCACGCCCATGCCACGTTCGCAAGCCCCAACCTCGGGCCGCTGGGTTCGGTGGCGGAGGGGAGGGTCACGCTGCAGCGGCGGCGGATCCGCGCCGTGCTGTCCAACGTCCCGGAGGCGGCGGCGACGCCGGTGCCCGTGCTGGCGGTGGTGCTCGACTCGGAGCCGCGGCTCGGGGCGGAGCGACCGGCGGGGCTGGTGGTGGCGGCAGCCGGTGGCGGCAACACCCCGCCGTCCTATCTCGAGCTCGCGCGGCCGCTGCTGGACTTCGGGGTGCCGGTGGTGCTGACGACCCGCTGCCCGTCCGGATCCCCGCAGCCGGGCTACGGCTTTCCAGGCGGCAGCACGACGTGGTGGGAGGCGGGCGCCATCTTCAGCGGCACACTCGATGCGCTCAAATCGCGAATTCTCGTCGCGCTCGGGGTGGGTGCCGGCCTGGCGCCGGACGATCTGGCCGCCCTGTTCGGGACCTACGGGGGCGGTCGGCGGGACTGATCGCCGGCGTCACCGATGCGATGCAGCTCGAGCAGGTTCGGCCCCGTGCCGGGCGTCGCGGTCGACGCCACCAGCACGACCGCCGATCCGGGCGGCAACGACTCGTCCTCGCCGAGCAGCCACGCCATCAGGCCGAGCCGTTCTCCCGTGTGGGGGGGCGGGACACACGCCCGCGGCTCGACGCCACGCACCAGCGCAAGCCTGCGAACGACGTCCGGATTCGGCGAGAACGCCAGGATCGGAACGCGGGGGCGGCGTGCGGCGATGATGCGGGCCGTCTCCCCCGTTCGCGTGTAGCAGGCGATGGCGGCCACGTCGTGCTCGGTCGCGGCGATCGCCGCGGCGGCAGTGGCGAGGGCGCCCGCATCGGTGTCGATGGCTGGCGACCCGCCCTCGGGCAAGAAGGCGCCGCCCCGCTCCTCGACGAGCCGGCAGATGCGGACGGCGGCCTCGGCGGCGAGGATCGGGTACTCGCCGATGGCCGTCTCACCCGAGAGCATCACCGCGTCAGTGCCGTCGAAGATCGCGTTCGCCACGTCGCTCGTCTCGGCCCGCGTCGGCCGGGGCGAGGTCGTCATCGACTCCAGCATCTGGGTGGCCACGATGGTGGGCACTCCCCGGTCCAGCGCTCGCCGCACGAGCTGCTTCTGGATGATCGGGACCTCCTCGTACGGGAGCTCGACGCCGAGGTCGCCGCGCGCAATCATCACCGCCCCGACCTCGTCGCAGATCGCGTCGAAGTCATCGATTGCCGGGCGCGTCTCGATCTTCGCCACGATCGGCGGACCGTCGGCCCCGAGCAGCGCGCGCAGCGCGCGGATGTCGGCGCCGCTGCGGACGAACGATTGGGCCACGTGGTCGGCGCCGATCTCGAGCGCAGCCGGGACGTCGGCGCGGTCCTTGTCGGTGAGGATTGGCATCGACAGTCGCTGCGACGGGACGCTCACGCCGGCGCGCGATCGGATCACGCCACCGCGGACGACCTCGGTCGCGACCTCCTCGCCGCGGATCGCCGTGACGCGCAGCTCGGCAGCACCATCGGCGAGCAGCACGCGGTCGCCCGGTCGGAGGTCGGAGGCCAGCCCGGCGTAGGTCACGCCCGCCCCACGTTCCGAGCCGGTGGTGTCGGCACCGGGGGTCAGCCGGAACTCGCGGCCGGCCTCGAGCTCGACCGGTTCGGCACCCAGATCGCCCAGGCGGATCTTCGGTCCGGCCAGGTCGGCGAGAACTCCCACGGCCCGACCCGCGGCGTCCGCCGCCTCGCGCACGCGCCGGGCGCTCGTGACGCGCTGGTCGGCCGTGGCGTGAGAAAAGTTGATGCGGGCGACGTCCATCCCGGCTGCCACCAGCTCGTCGATCCGCTCGATCGTGGCGGGGCCGACGGTGCAGACGAGCTTCGTGCGCGGCATGTCGCGTCCGAGGGTAGCGGTCAGCCGGCGGCGGTGCCTGCCTTGTAGGCGGCGCCGGAGGCGCGGCGACGATCGTGCTGGCTCAGCAGTCGCTTCCGCAGCCGGATGGCGGTGGGCGTCACCTCGACCAGCTCGTCATCGGCGATGAACTCGATGGCGCCCTCGAGGGTGAGGACGCGCGGCGGCGTGTGGATGCGGTAGTCGCCGTCGGTCGCCTGCGTGCGCATCTTCGAGAGCGCCTTGGACTTGGTGGGGTTGACGTCCATGTCGCCGGGCCGGCTGTTCTCGCCGATGATCATGCCCTCGTAGACCTCCGTCGACGGACCGATGAACAGCTCCGACCGCTCCACCAGCGACGAGAGCGCGTATGCGCGGGACTCGCCGGAGCGATCGGCGACGAGCACGCCGCTGGTGCGGTGCGTCACCTCTCCGGCCCAGGGTCCGTAGCCCTCGCCGATCTGGTGGACGAGCGCCGTGCCGCGCGTGTCCGACAAGAGCTGTCCGCGGTAGCCGATGAGTCCGCGGGTGGGGATGATGAACTCCATCCGGACCCGGTTGTCCGCATCGGTGCTCATCTGCTCCAGGCGTGCCTTCCGGCCCGCGAGCGCACCCTGGACCACGCCGATGTAGTCGGGCGGGATGTCGATCGTGACCCGCTCGTAGGGCTCCTGCCCGTCGCGCAGGATCACCTCGGGCCGGCTGACGGTGAGCTCGAAGCCCTCGCGCCGCATCTGCTCGATGAGCACGGCGAGCTGGAGCTCACCACGGCCCCGCACCTCGAACGTCTCGCCCGACTCGGTCGGGTGGACCTCGATGGCGACGTTGCCCAGGACCTCGCGCTCCAGCCGGGCCCGGATCTGGCGGCTGGTGAGGAACGTGCCGTCACGGCCGGCCATCGGCGAGGTGTTCACGCCGAACGTCATCCGCAGCGTTGGGGCGTCGACGTCGAGACGCGGCAGCGGGCGCGGGTCCGCGGGATCGGTGATCGTGTCGCCGATCGTCACCTCCGGCAGCCCGGCCACGCTGACGATGTCGCCGGCGGCCGCCTCGCTGATGTCCACGCGGTCGATGCCGTGCGCCGTCTGGAGCGCCGTGACTGTCCCGCTCAGCGTCATGCTGCGTCCCGGTTCCACCGTGCCGTCGGCGTCCTCCGCCTCCTCGCGCACGATCGTCACCCGCTGGCCCACGCGCAGGGTGCCGTTTCGGATGCGACCGACCGCCATGCGGCCGACGTAGTCGTTGGCCGACAGGTTCGTCACGAGCAGCTGGAGGGGGTGGCCCTCGGTGTACGACGGCGCCGGCGTGACGCTGACCAGCAGGTCGAGGAGCGGGCGCAGGTCGACCCCCGATTCGGCCAGGGTGCGGGTGGCGGTGCCGGCCTTGGCGTTGGTGTAGACGATCGGGAACTCGATCTGGTGCTCGTCCGCCCCCAGGTCGATGAACAGCTCGTAGACGTCGTCGAGGACCTGCGCGGGCCGCGCGTCGGATCGGTCGATCTTGTTGAGCGCCACGATGACCGGCAGGTGACGTTCCATCGCCTTTTTCAGGACGTAGCGTGTCTGCGGCAGGGGACCCTCGGAGGCGTCGACCAGGAGCAGGACCGCGTCGACCATGAGGAGCGAGCGTTCGACCTCGCCGCCGAAATCGGCATGCCCGGGGGTGTCCACGATGTTGAGGCGGACGCCCTCGTAGTCGACCGTCGTCTGCTTGGCGAGGATGGTGATGCCCTTCTCGCGCTCCAGGTCGCCGGAGTCGAGCACGCGGTCGACGAGCGCCTCATTGGCACGGAAGGTCCCGGTCTGGCGCAGCATGCCGTCGACCAGCGTCGTCTTGCCGTGGTCGACGTGGGCGATGATGGCGACGTTGCGCAGGTCGTCGCGACGGGTCGTGGTCATGGGAGCATCCATCGTCGCAGATGCGCCGCGAGCGCGCGCTCTTGCACCCCAAAGTACCATCCGCCACGGGCCATCTGGCCATAGGGCCCATGGAGGGTCCCGCATACCGTGGCGTTGCAGGCGCGGTAACCCAGCGAGCCGGCACCGATTCGATACTTCCACGTTCTCTCAGGGGGACCCGTTGTTTTCACGCCTGCTTCGTGCTGCCCTGGCCGCCGTCAGCCTCACGGCCCTCGTCAGCCTCCCCTCCACCGTGCACGCGGCGGAGCCACCCAGGGTGGCCATCATCGTCGGGCCGGTCGGTTCCCTGACCCCAACCTACCTGGCGCTCGCCGAAGCCGCCGCCGCCACGGCGCAGCGGCACGGGGCGACGGTCGCCCGGGCGTACTCGCCGCACGCGACTCCGGCCAACGTCCTCGCGGCGGTCGCCGATGCGAATGTCGTCGTCTACTTCGGCCACGGATACGGACATCCCAGCCCGTACGCGGGCCTGAACACGGCCCGCCAGAACGGCTGGGGTCTCCAAGGGCCCCGAGCACGCGGCACCCACGATGACGGCGTGAACGGCTACCTGGCCTATTACGGCGAGGACTGGATCATGGCCAACGCCCGACCCGCGCCGGGATTCGTGATGATCTACTCGAACACCTGCTATGCCCCCGGCGCTTCGGAGGGCGGCTTCGCTCCCGCCAGCCCGTGGGATGCCGCCCAGCGGGTGGCCTACTACTCGCGCAAGGTGTTCGCGATGGGCGGATCGGCGTACTTCGCCACGGACTTCGATCGCGGTGCGGCGGACCTGATCGACCGCATCTTCTCCAACCCGCGCGCCGGGTACGGGTCGATCTTCACGGGCGACCGCCGGTACGTCCCGAGCGCGCTCACGACTCAGCCCCACCACTTCAGCGCGGGCCAGCAGATCTGGCTGCACCGCACCAAGTACACGGACGGGCCACCCAACTACTGGTATGCCTTCGCCGGCAACCCCGAGGCCACGCCGATGCGGTCGTGGGACCCGGTTGCCCCGACGGTGGCGCTCGAGCACCCCGTGGCAGGCGGCATCGACGTCGATCCGTGGCTGGCCCCGAAGCTCCGCTTCTCCGAGGTGGTACTGGGCATCGGCACCGGCTCGGTGCGGCTGCTGGGCCCCGACGGTCGTGCGTTGCCGGCGGAGGTGGTGCACAACGCCGCAACCGGCGCGGTGCGCCTCGTGCCCGAGCGGCAGCTGGTGCTGGGCGGGCGCTACACGATCGAGGTCGGTGACGGGATCATCGACGCGGCGGGCAATCCGCTGGCCCCCGCGCGCTGGAACTTCCTCACCCGCCTCGACGCCGATCCACTGGCCGCCACGCTCGCCGTCGTCATGGCCTCGGGAACCCACCGGCTGGTGCGGATCGTCGATGGCGGCGCGCTGGAGGAGCGAGAGCTTCGGCTCACCGAGGACCTCTCGGTCGTCGCTCGGTCGCGGGCGCGCCTGCCCGGCCTCACCGGCTCATGGTTCGAGATCGAGACCGCGCCGCACACGGGCTGGTGGGTCGCAGAGTCGCCGCTGGCCCATGCCGCCGGGCTGACCGAGGAGGTGGCGCTGGCCCCGACGACGATCGAGCTCGAGCTGCCGCCCGATCCGGCTGCTCCCTCTGTGGACGCGGCCGATGCCCCTGCCGGCGCGACCTCGGTCAGCGTCGACCGCCGGCGCGTCGTCGACGGCCGGACGGAGCTGCGCGTGGTCGCGCCGGGGATGCCCGAGGGCCGGTGGGTCGAGGTGGAGCCCGGCGTGATCCTGGAGAATGAACAACGTCTGGTCGACCGCCGCGCACTGCCCGACCCGGGCCAGATCCGGCTCGCCCCCGGGAGTCATGCTGCCTTCCGATTCGATGCCGGGGGGCACGTCCTGGAGCGCCGCGCCATCGAGGGGGACAGGATGACCGGTCTGACCACGAGCGAAGCCGTGATCGTCAGTGGTCGGCGCTTCCACGTCGTGGCGGAGGGAGAGCTGGCCGGGTGGGCGATCGCCGACACGCCGGCGGTCACGGTCAGCGTCCCGGAGGATCGCGACCCCAGCTGACGCTCCGCCGGCATCCGGCAGGGTATCGTCCGACCGGCATGACCCTGTCCACGGACGCGCTCGCTCGGCCCGCCACCTGCAAGGCGGGCTGGACATGCTGACCGACGCCCTGCGCGACCTCGCCCGTGCCCTGGAGCGCCGGGCAGCAACCGCTCCGGGCCCCAACCGGGCGGCGCGTGCGGAGCGCCTTCGGCGTCACGTCGCCGACTATCTGCTGCCCCGGGCCATCGATGCCGGCGCGGCACTGGTCGTGGTGCTGCTGGGTTCGACCGGCAGCGGAAAGTCCAGCCTGCTCAACGCACTCACCGGCCGGGCGGTGAGTCCGTCCGGCGTGCTGCGTCCCACGACGCGGCGGCCGGTCGCGGTGGCGCATCCGGACGACGCGGGTCCCGACCTCCTGCCCGGCGTCACCTCGCGGGACGCGCTCGAGCTGATCACCGATGCCGGTGCCGGGCGCGGCATCGTGCTGGTCGATGCGCCCGACTTCGACAGCGTCGAGCGCGAGAACCGGGCGCTCGCGGTGGAGCTGCTCGAGGCGGCCGACCTCGTCATCTTTGTCACCACCGCCACGCGCTACGCCGACCAGGTCCCGTGGACCTTCCTCGGCCGGGCCCGGCAGCGTGGCGTGCCGCTCCTCGCCGTGCTGAACCGCCTGCCCCCGGACCCCGAGGATGCGGCGGCCGTGCTGGCCGATTACCGCCACCTGCTCGAGCGGCGGGGACTCGGTGACGCCGGGGCCTTCGGCCGTCTCGAGGTCGTCCCGGTGCCGGAGGGCGCGATCGACCCGGATCGCGACGCCCTCGATGCCGGTGCGGTGGCGCCGGTCCGCGCGGCGCTCGATCGGCTGCTGGCCAACGAGGAGGAGCGCCGGGGACTGGCGCGTCGGAGCCTCGCCGCGGCCATCGACGGCCTGCCCGAGACCGTGGAGGAGGTGGCCCGAGAGGTCGATGACGAGGCGGCGGCGGCCACCGCCCTTGCCGGGATCGTCGATCGCTCGTACACGGAGCGCCGCATGGCGCTCGCTGGAGACCTGTCGCGTGGCACGTTCCTGCGCGCCGAGGTGGTGCGCCAATGGCACGACTTCATCGGTGCCGGCCAGGTGGCGCGCATCCTGTCGCAGGGCATCGGCCGCATCGGGGCGGCCCTGCGCAGCCTCGTGCGCCCCGGTCCGCCTGCGCCGGCCGTGGAGGTCCGCGAGGCCGCGTTCGCCGACCTGGTCTCACTGGTGGTGCAGCACGTCGACGCGGCAGCGCGCCACTCGGCGACGGCCTGGATGGACGACGACTACGGGGGCCGCGCGGTCGGCGCGCACCCCGAGCTGTGGGGCGCCTCGCCCGACCTCGCCGGAACTCTGACAGCGTCGCTGGAGGCGTGGGCGGAGGACATCGGCGAGCGCATCCGGGCGATGGGGGAGCAGCGGCGCGGATGGGCGCAGGTCGCCAGCCTGGGGGTCAACGCGGTCGGTACGAGCGCGGTCCTCGCCGTCTTCGTGCACACCGGCGGGCTGACCGGGGCGGAGGTGGGCCTGACCGCGGCCACCGCGGTCGTCAACCAGAAGCTGCTGGAGGCGATCTTCGGCGAGGCGAACGTCCGTGCCTTCGTCGCCTCGGCCCGGGATCGGCTCGACGCGATCCTCGATGACTCGTTCGCGGCGGATCGGGCGCGCTTCGAGGGCGCGCTCGGGAGCCTGGGCGAAGTGGGTTCCACCGCCGAAGCGCTGCGCGACGCCGCTGCCCGGGCGGTCGAGGCCGGGCCTTCGTGACGACCCTTGATGCCCGCCTGGTGGCGCTCGCGTCCGCCGCCGAGCTCGTCCGGGCGCTGGGCCTGTCCGAAGAGGCTGACGCGGCCGCCGAGACCGTGGGCCGGGCGCGCGAACGCATCGGGTTCGCGGGCGACGCCTACGTTCTCGCCCTGGCCGGCGGCACCGGCGTCGGCAAATCGTCGGTGCTCAACGCGCTCGCCGGTCGCACCGTCAGCGCGGTCCGGGCCGTGCGCCCGACCACCGATCAGCCGATCGCGTGGGTCGCCGACGAGCGCCGGGACGAGCTGGCACCGCTGTTGGCCTGGCTCGGTGTCGGGCACGTGGCCGGGCACGCCGACCCCACCCTGTCTCGCGTCGCGATCCTCGACCTGCCCGATGTTGACAGTGTGCGTACCGAGCACCGCGCCCTCGTCGACGAGCTGCTTCCGCGCATCGATGCGATCGCCTGGGTCGTGGATCCGGAGAAGTACGACGACGAGCGGCTCCACGCCTATCTGCGCTCGCTGCGTCCGCACGCCGATCGTCTCCGCTTCGTGCTGAACAAGATCGACCGGGTGGGCGCCCGCGACCGCCTGGCCCTCGAGGCCGACCTCGCCCACCGGCTCGCCGAGGCCGGCATCGATGCCGCGCGCATCCATGTGCTCTCGGCCGCGACCGGCGACGGCGTCGACGAGCTGAGGGCGGCCCTTGCCGCCGAGGCGGGTGCCAAGGCGCTGGTGACCGCCAAGCTGATAGCCGATGCCGACGCCGCGCTGGAGCGGCTCGGCGAGGCTCTCGGCATCGACCCCGCCGACCCGACTGCGCCGCTCGTGCCCGCTGAACGGGTCGCCGCCGCGGGCCGCGAGTCGGTGGATGGCGCACTGGTGGTGATTGACCCGGGTGGGCTCGCCCGCCAGGTGCAGGCCGCGGCGCTCGCCCGGGCGCGCCAGAGTGCGGGGTCACTCCTCGGCCGCGTGGTGTCGCTCATCGGCTGGATGACCGGGCAGCGTCGCCGCAGCGCCGACCCGGTCGGCTATCTGCGCGACTGGCGACGCCGGGGGTCGCTCGGGCGAGTCGTCAACCCGGTGCGCGTCCTCCTCGTCGAGGCGGCCACCGCGGTGCCGCCACCATCCCGCCCCGCGGTCCTGCGGTCGCTCGGCGCGAACGACCTGGAGACCACCGTTGCCCGCACGCTCGACGGCATCGCCCGGGACGCCGGGCCGGAGCTCCGGGTCCCGAGACCGTGGATCTGGCCCGTTGCCGGCGTGCTGCAGCTCGTGATCGGGGCCGTCTTCCTGCTGGCGGTCGCCTGGTATGTGACGCTGTTCGTGGCCGGCGGCGGCGTGCCGGTCGCCACCGTCGAGGCGCCGGTCCTGGGCCCGCTGCCCCTTCCGCTGGCGATGCTGGCGGGCTCCGTCGCCGTCAGCGCGATCCTCGGCTGGCTGCTCGGCCTGCATGCCGGGTGGCTCGGTCGCCGTCGCGGCCGTCGAGTCGCGGACCGCGTTCGAAGCGCGATCCCGGCCGCGGTGGAGGAGGCCGGCCTTCGTGGTCTGCGCAGGGTGGAGGCGGCGCGCGACGCGATCGCCGGGGCTCGATCCACCCAATGACGTACGGCCGACGCGACGTTCGCATGATCCGACCGGACCCGACGCGCCGTACCGTTGACGGTACGACGCCAACTCCGATCAGGTGGCCAGCATGCTTCGCCCGACACCGCATCCCCGCCCTGCCGCGATCTCCGACCGTGAGCTCGGCGCGGCCGCCATCCTGCTCCTCGCCGCGGTCGTCCTGATCGCGCTCCTGGTTCCGGCGCTCGTCTGATCCTTCGGCTCAGGCCGGGTTGCGGTAGCGCAGCGCGATCGCAATGGTCGCCGCCCCGATGACGAACGCCACGCTGTTCGGGACGATCAGGGCCGCGTTTCCGAGCGCGACGCCGTAGGCGATCCAGAGCGTGAATCCGAATTCGAGCACCGACAGGTACGCGATCGAGACGTCGGCCGAGGAGCGTCGTTCGAGCATGCGCCGGATCTGGAGAATGGGGGACAGGGCCATGAGCACGCCCCAGCTGGCGGCGACGGCCGCAAGCGCATCGGTCATGGCGTGGTGTTCCTTCGACATCGGCGCTCTGACGATCGGGCCCGCGTTCGTTGGTCGAAGGATCACCACCGAGGAGCGCGCACGCGAGCGCCTTCATGCTACCCCGGCGGCGCCAGCTGCACCGGCACGTGGACAGCCTGTGGACACTCCGCCGACGGCCGTCGAAGTTCGGGGATAAGTGGTATTGCGTCTCGCTTCCGGCGACCGGCATACTGTGGGCGTCCCGAAGGGGCAGACACACCGGACCACCTGATTTCGATTGAGTGACCCGGGATGCGGATCCGGCGGCTTCGGTCGCCGGGACCGGACGGCATCGGTGGCTTCGGCCGCCGGAGTCGGAGGCCTGTTCCTTCGGGACATTCGCGTGCCCGCCCGATGAAGCACGCCCGGACGTGATCACGCTTTGGCTGGGATGATGAGCGGGTGACCCAGCCGATCCTCATCGACTCCCTGGCGGGCGAGCCGTCGGCTCTCCTCGTCGAGGGCGATCGCATCACGGCCCTCAACGCCGATGCTCGAACCGCTGCCGGGGCGCGCCGGCTGGACGCCAGTGGTCTGCGCGCCGCACCGGGCTTCATCGAGCTCCAGGTGAACGGAATCGGCGAAGCCGACATCACCAGCGATCCCGCTGCCGTCTGGCGGGTCGCCGAACGGCTGCCCAGGCACGGCGTCACCAGCTTCCTGGCCACCGTGGTGAGCAGTCCGCCCGGAACCGTGGAGCTCGTGCTGTCCGCGCTCGCCGGTGGTCCCGGGTCCGCGCCCGGTGCCGTTCCCCTCGGGGTGCATGCCGAGGGACCGTTCATCTCCGCGACCCGGCGCGGCGCCCACGCGGCCGAGCACCTGCGCGATCCCGACCCGGCCGAGCTCGACGCCTGGCTGGAGCGCGGCGTTCGCATGGTGACGCTGGCGCCCGAACGACCCGGCGGCCTGGACGCGATCCGCCGGATCGTGGCCGCCGCGGGCATCGCGGCGATGGGGCACACCGACGCCGACGCCGAGACCACGGCCGCCGCCATCGAGGCCGGCGTCCGGTACGCCACGCACCTGTTTAACGCCATGCCCCCGTTCCACCACCGCGAGACCGGCGCCGTCGGCGTCCTCCTCGACGATCGGCGCGTGACGCTCGGCCTCGTCGGCGACGGCGTGCACCTCGATCCGCTGACGCTGCGCCTGGTCGCGCGCCTCGCTCGCGGTCGAATCTCGCTCGTCAGCGACCTCGTGGCCGACCGCCTCGGCGGCACCGCGCTGCAAACCGGCGCCGTCGGCGGCCGGCATCTTACCGACGGCACGCTCGCCGGCGGCCTCCGCGGGCTCGACCACGTCGTGCGCACGTATGCGTCCGCGACCGGCTCGGTGGAGGAGGCCCTGGAGGCGGTGACGGCCGTGCCGGCACAGCTCCTCGGCCTCGACGACGGCCGCGGGACGCTGCGCACCGGGGGCATCGCCGACATCGTGCTGCTCGACGAGGCGCTCGGTGTGACGGCCACGATCGTCGCCGGACGTCCGGCCTTCCTGAGCGACCGATTGGCCTGGCCCTGAGCTCGGCCCGGGACGCCGATCAGCGCCGGCGGTGAACGGCGATGAGGATGCCGATCGATTCGTCCCCGGACCCGTCGGCCGCGTCGGCATCGGCGACCAGCCTTTTGATTCTGCGCTCCAGCCGCGCGAGGACGGCCGGGTCGAGGCGGACCGCCATGCGGACCAGGTCGAGGACCGCCTCCGGCCCGGCTTCGATGAGCTCCGATCGGGTGGCGTCGACCATGGCGAGGTGGCCGGTGGTATCGGCCTCGAAGCTGAGGCTCCACGACTTCTTCGTTGAGCGGTAGGGGATCTCTCGCGAGCCACGCCGGCCCCGTCGCTCCTCCTCGCGGCGGAGGAAGTCGGTCCGAACCAGGGTGCGCACGTGGTAGAGCACCGTCGCCGGCTGCTCCCCGAGGCGCTCCGCGAGCTCGCGATTGGTCAGCGCTTCATCGAGGCACAGGCGCAGGATCCGCAGCCGCAGCGGATGGGCGAGGGCCCGGGCCTCGGCCCGGGTCGCCGGTCGCCGTCGGGTGCCGGGCGTGGTCATGAACCCATCCTCCCATAAGTGATTGACAGTTATCAATCAGTTGCGCCAGACTGGCGCCATCGTGTACGGACTGCCCGCCAACTACTGGCGTCTCTTCAGCGCCTCGGCCGTCTCCAACCTGGCCGATGGCGTCTTCTTCATCCTCCTCCCCTTGCTGGCGGTGCGCCTCACCGATTCGCCGCTGCTCATCGCCGGCCTGGCGGTGGCTGGCCGGCTGCCGTGGCTCGTGTTCGTGCTGTTCGCCGGCGCCCTGGCCGATCGTCTCGACCGGCGGGTCACCATGCGCAACGTCCAGCTCTTCCGCACGCTCATGCTGGTGGTCGTCACCGGACTGGCGCTGGCGGATGGGCTGTCGCTGCCGGTCCTCTACGTGGTCGCCCTCGCCCTCGGCGTGGCCGAGACCCTGTTCGACACCGCCGCCCAGTCGATCATGCCGTCGATCGTCGAACGGGACCAGCTCTCGAACGCGAACGGCAAGCTCTATGGCGTGGAGCTGGTGATGAACCAGTTCATCGGTCCGCCGCTCGGTGGCCTCATGATCGGCCTGTCGGTGCCACTCGCGCTCGGTGGGAGCGCGGTCGGGTACCTGCTGGCCGCCATCGGGCTGGGCCTCATGGTCGGCCGATTCAAGCCGGAGCGGTCGGGACCGAAGACGCGCATCACCGCCGATATCGCCGAGGGCTTCCGTTACCTGTGGAACCACCGCGTCCTGCGGACGCTGGCGATCATGGTCGGCGTCATGAACCTCTCCTCCACCGCCGTGATGGCCGTCTTCGTCATCTACGCGGTGGCGCCGGGGCCCATGGGGCTCTCCGAGCCGGAGTTCGGCGTCTTCATGACGACGTTTGCGGCCGGCAGCGTGGTGGGCTCGTTCGCGGCGGCGCGGCTCGAGCGCCGCTTCGGGCGTGTGCCGCTCCTGTTCGTGAGCGTGATCATCATGAGCTTGGGCCTGGCCGTGCCCGCCTTCACCACCAACCCGATCATCATCGGTACCGGCTTCGTGCTGTCCGGCCTCTTCGTGGTCGTCTGGAACGTCATCACCGTGTCGCTCCGGCAGCGCATCGTCCCGAATCACCTCCTGGGCCGGCTCAACTCCGCCTATCGCCTGTTCGCGTGGGGCACCCAGCCGGTCGGCGCTCTGCTCGGCGGCGCCGTTGCCCAGGTCGTCGGTCTGCAGGCGGTCTTCGTCCTGGCTGCCCTGGTCAGCGTGAGCCTGGTCGTGACCCGCGCGATCATCACCGAGGATGCGATCGCCGCGGCCGAGCTCGCCGGACAGCCGACGCCCGCCTGACTCAGATCGTCAGCGGAAGCTGCTCGGGCTCCGGGTCGGGCGCCAGGCGAATCCGGCGTCGGTCACCGATCCGGGCTCCGCGCGTCACCGCCGCCACCCGCGCCGAGATCGGATCGGCGTCCGCGGGGGCGAGATATCCGCTGGCTCCGGCGGGGTAGAGGCGGCGGTAGCGCTCGAGCTCCTCCGGCCACTCGCGTTCCAGTACGCCGAGGAAGTGCTCGCGCGTGCCGGGACGGAGGTTGAGGACGTTGGACCAGGCATGCGTGGCGCCTGCCTCCCGCGCCGCGGCGAGGACGGCGGCCATGTCGCGCGGCGCGTCGGTGATGCCGGGCAGCACCGGGGCGAGCGCCACGCCGGCGGCGATCCCGGCATCGGTCAACGCGCGGATCGCCCGCAGGCGCTGGCGCGGTGGCGCCACCCCCGGCTCCAGGCGCGCGGCGATCGACGCGTCGAGGGTCGCGATGCTGATGCTGACCGTCACTGCCGCACGGCGCGAGGCGGTTGCCAGGACGTCGATGTCGCGAACCACCAGCGGTCCGCGAGTGATCAGGGTGACCGGGGTGCGCGCCTCGGCCAGGGCGATCAGGCAGCCCCGGGTCAGCCGGTAGCGCCCCTCGGCCGGCTGGTAGGGATCGGTTGCCGCGCCGATCGCCACCGTCTCGCGACGCCAGCCCCGCCGGCGCAGCTCGGCGCGCAGGGCGTCGATGCGGTGGGCGATGTCGGCCACGGTCATGGCCACAGTGTGCCTCGCGGAGCTTCGTCGCCTGCCACCACCCGCTGTGGACCGAAGCGTTACGATCCCGTGCCGAACACACTGCGTACGTTCGTCACCGCGCCAGGCGAGGTTGGCCGGCCCGAGACACAAGGAGATGCCATGAGCGATCGATCGCCCCAGTGGCGGGTGCCAGCGGCGCTCGCCGCGCTCAGCCTGCTGGTCGCCGCGTGCGGCGGCGGAAACGGAACCGAAACGACCGAGGGCGGTACCGACACCACCGCCGCCGACGGGGCCACCACCGCGCCGCCGCAGAACGAGGGAGACGGCACCCTCAAGATCGGCACGCTGCTGCCCGAGACCGGCTCCCTCGCCTTCCTCGGACCACCGGAGTTCGCCGGCGTCGACCTGGCCGTGCAGGAGATCAACGAGGCCGGCGGCGTCCTCGGCGAGCCGATCGAGGTGATCCACGGCGACTCGGGCGACACGTCCACC
>JAHWJN010000069.1 GCA_019348395.1 Chloroflexota bacterium | reverse complement strand
GGCCGCCCCGTGGGGACGGGCCGCTATGACGGGGCCGGTCAGGTAGCTCGGACGCGCCGGCCTCCGCCTGGCGGCGGCGCCGACGCATCGGTCAGTCGGTGAAGTTCCAGGTGATGATGGTCTTGCTGCCCACCGTCGCGATTCCGACACCCATGCGTCGGGCATTCGGGTTGAGGATGTTCGCGATGTGGTTCCAGTGCCCGGGGTACGGCTCGGCCATGAACTGCTTGTGGCACCACTCGAGGGTCGCCTGCTGGCTCATGCCGATGTGATAGCACTGGTTCTCGCCCGACCAGTTGAAGCTCACTCCGCCGGCACGGAGCCGGCTCTCGCGGGTGCTCCCGTTCAGCCCGTAGTGGCTGAAGTAGTTGTTCCGGGCCTGGTCCCACGCGTGCGCCGAGGCGACGGCCGAGATGGCAGGATCGAGCACGACGGGGGCGAACCCGTACGCGGCACGAGCGGCGTTCACCTGGTTCAGCGCGTAGCCCGCCAGCGAGGTCGCCGGCGCAGGAGCCGGGGCCGGGGCCGGGGCCGGGGCGGGAGCGGGAGCCGGGGCCGGAGCCGGAGCCGGAGCCGGCGCGGATCGGGTCGAGGTAGTCGAGCGCTCGGGCGCGGCCGCCACCGTGGGAGCGGGAGCGGGGGCCGGCGGGGCCTTCGTGCTGAAGGACCACGCAGCATCGAGCGTGTTGCCGTCCCCGTCCTTTGCGCCGTCGAGGCTCACCTCGAAGGTGCGACCGCCGGCGAAGGTCTCGTCCGGCTGATACACGAGCTGCGTGCCGCTGTCGTTCCAGGTCAGCACTCCAGCCACGAGCTCGCCGGTGGACGTATCGGTCAGCGCGAAGGCCTCGTTGGTGGCGTCCTGGTCCATTGGGGCGCTGAACCAGAGCTCCACGGTCTCCGGCTCGAGGTCTATGCCTCCGTCCTCCGGAGCGCTCTTGGTGAGCTGGGCGCCTTCCTGGACGATGAACGAGAAGTTCGCCTTCCCGCCGAGCAGGTTGCCCGACAAGTCGTGGGCGCCGATGACGCTCACGGTGTACCGGGAGCCGGCCTCGAGACGTTCCGATGGCCGGAAGACGAGCGTGTTGTCCTCCCAGGCCAGCTCGCCCTCTACCGCCGGCGCGATCGAGAAGTGCGCCTCGGCGTCGTCGCGGTCCATTGGTGCGGTGAAGCCGATGCTGATCGCGCTCGTGGCGCTCACCTCCGTGGCCGTTCGGGTCGGCAAGAAGGTGCCGGCCGCATCCGCCGGCGTCTTGGTCAGGGCCAGGCTGCCGGCCGTCGCCGTATCGATCACCGGCTCGGTCGCCAGGTCGCTGGCCACCAGTCGCACCTGGAACTCGCCGACGGTCGGCGCGGTCTGGGTGGTGAAGGCGAAGCGCAGTGCGCGCCCAAGCGCGGTGCCGTCGCGGAGCTGCGCCGCGGCGGGCACGACGAGCAGGTAGCGCTCCTCGGTCCGCCACAGCCGCTCGGGGCTGACGGTCAGCTCGGTGTGGTCGTCGTTCCAGGTGAGCTCCGCCCGCGCGGCAGGGAGCATCTGGATGGAGGCGTCGACGGACTCGGGGTCCATCGGCTCGTCGAAGGTAAGGCTCACTCCCCGGTCGGTGGGAACGCCGATGCCGACGTTCATCGGAAGGAGCGATTCGGGGACCAGTGGCGCCGGCTCGGGCCCGGCCTGGGTGGTCGCCGTCTGCTGGCTGATGGCGATGATGAGTGTGAACGAGAGGGCGGCTGCCGCGACGCGGGTGGCGGCGCGGTGGCTGCTCAGCAGGGTGCCGAGCGACTCGAACGTGGCGGGCAGTCCCGCTCCTTCGGTTCGGATCGGACGCAATAGACAAACTCCATGGGGATCGGGGCCGCCCCTGGTGTCGGGCACGTGGGCGACGTCGAGTGGCGGCCGCAGCATAGCCCATCAGTCCTCCGCCTGTCACACGACCTTCGTCAGCCGCCGGGCCGCGAGGGTCGGATGGAAGGTCGCCCCTCCGAAGCTGCTGACCAATCCGCGGGCCTCCAGCAGGCTCAGAGCGCTTGCCACGGCCGATGGCTGCTGGCGCGTCCGGTCCACGAGCTCCTCGAGGGATCCGCTGCGTTCCAGCAGGCGGCTGAGCAGCTGCCCCTCCACCTCCGACAGCGCTCGCGCTGCTGGAGGCGTGGCTCCTCTCGGCAGTCCGATCTGCCGGAGGAGTGCGGCGCTGGAGGTCACGATGACGGCCTGCTGGTCCGCAACGAGCCGGTTGCATCCGCGCGAGGCCATCGCGGTGATCGGTCCGGGCACCGCGTGCACCTCGCGTCCGATGGCGGCGGCCGCGGCTGCTGTCAGCAGCGCCCCGGACCGATCCGGCGCCTCGACCACCACGACGGCCTCGGCCAGCCCGGCGATCAGCCGGTTGCGTCGCGCGAAGTCGGGCCGCCCGACGCTGCCGCCGGTCGGTACCTCGCTCACCAGGGCGCCCCGCTCCTCGACGAGCCGCCTCGCGAGTGCGCGGTGCCGCGGCGGGTAGATGCGGTCGACCGGGGACGGCAGCACGGCGATGCTCCGTCCACCCGAGTCGACCGCGGCCCTGTGCGCCGCGCCGTCGATCCCCAGCGCGAGACCGGAGACGATCACCACGCCCGCCTCCGCCAGGTCGTGTCCGATCTCGGTCGTAACCGAGATGCCGTAGCCGGAGGCGCGCCGCGTTCCGACGATGGCCACCGCCCGGTCTTCGAATGCCGTGTCGTCGCCGACGATGTAGAGGGTCGGCGGCCGCGGGTCGAGCGTCAGCAGGGCTTTCGGGTACGCCGCGTCGAGGGCCGTGACGACCCGACCGCCGGCTGCCGTGGTCCGGCGCTCGACCCCGTCGACCAGCACCCGCGGGCGTTCGTCATGCAGCCGCGTGAGGGCGGCCGGCGCCTCAGGCGCCACTCGTGTGAGCGGCGCCAGCGCTTCAGGGCCGGCCCGCCACGCCTCGGTCGCTGAGCCGTATCGCTCGATCAGCTGCCAGAAGGTCGCGGGCCCGATGCCCGGCACGAGCGAGAGGGCGATCCAGTGATGACGCTCGCTCGACCGCCGATCCACATCGCGGTGAGAAGTGCCTGTCCCGCCGAGGGGACCCATCCGTCCCACGCCCCTCATGCCGCCGCGTCCTTCGGTCGGTGCAGCAGCGCCTCGTCGAGATGGTCGCGACTCACCTCGGACGAGCCCTCGAGATCCGCGATGGTCCGGGCAACCCGTGCAGCCCGATGCAGCCGGCGGAGTGACAGGCCCAGCTGCCGGCCGCGTCGCTCGAGCAGCGCGAGGAGCCGGGGCTCGAATCCGAGCCGCGCATCCAGGGCGTCCGCGCCGAGCGCGCTGTTGGCACCGCCCTGGCGACGCCGCTGCAGCTCCCACGCGACGCCGATTCGGCGTGCGACCTCGGCACTCGACTCGCGCCGGCCGCGCAGCCCGCTCACGACCGGTGCGAGCGGCACGTGGAGATCGAGCCGGTCACGCATGGGTCCGGAAAGACGGGCCTGGTACCGGCGACGTGCGCCGTCCTCGCACCCGCAGACATGACCGTCCACTCCTGCCCAGCCGCAGGGGCACGGGTTGTAGGCGGCGACGAGCATGAAGCGGGCGGGAATGGCCCGCACTCCGTCGACGCGGGCGATGGTCACGCACCCCGAATCGAGCGGACCGCGCAGCGCGTCGAGCGCATCGGTTCGAAACTGGAGGGTCTCGTCGAGCAGCAGCGCGCCCCGATGGGCGAGGCTCGCCTCGCCCGGCCGGACCCTGGGTCCTCCACCCACGAGCGCCTGGGTGGAGATCGTGTGATGCGGCGCACGGAACGGTCGTTGCATCGACCCGATCGGCCGCGCCCCCAGTCCGGCAACCGAGTGGATGCGGCGCACCTCGTCCGCCTCATCGTCCTCGAGCCGAGGCAGGAGACCGGCCACCGCGCGTGCCAGGAGCGTCTTCCCGACTCCCGGCGGCCCGGACATGGCGAGGTTGTGACGTCCGGCCACCGCGATCTCGAGAACGCGTCGCGCCACCCGCTGCCCGACCACAGAAGCGAGGTCCGGCGCGTCGAGTCGCGCCTGGTGCTCACCCCTCAGCGGACCCGGCGGCCCCACTTCGACGAGGGGCTCCACTCCGGCAAGATGGCGCACCACGGCCCGCAGGGAGTCCGCGGCGTGGACCGCCACTCCGTTGGTGGCCGCGGCTTCGGGGGCGTTGCCGGCCGGGACGATGATGGATCGTGCGCCCGCGGCGCGTGCCGCCGCGACGAGCGCCAGGATGCCGGGCACCGGCCGGAGGCCACCGTCGAGCGCCAGCTCGCCGATGAGGGCCGTCCCCGGCAGGCGCTCGCCGTCCAGCTGGCCGGAGGCGACCAGGATGGCGATCCCGATCGCCAGGTCATGGCCGGTCCCCTCCTTTGGCAGGTCGGCCGGCGCGAGGTTGACGGTGATGCGCCGGTCCGGCACCGCGAACTCGGAGTTGCGAACGGCGGCACGGACGCGTTCACGGGCCTCGAGCACCGCGCTGCCCGCCAGACCGACGATGGTGAGCCCGGGGAGCCCGAAGGCGACGTCGACCTCCACGCGCACCGGGACCCCGTCGACCCCGGCGATCGACGCGCTGAGGGCGGTCGCGAGCACGGCATGGCCTCCACGGGAGGCGGTCGCTGGAGAGGGTGCCGGTCGCCCGCCTGCTCGCCTCCCTACTACCAGCGGCGACCGGCTCCGCCAGCGTAGGGAGGGCCGATTACCGGCCGGTTACGCCCGGCTTATCGCCGCCCTGCCGGCTGGGCGACGGCCGGCGTGCCGCCGGCCTGCGCGTCGACTTCACGCGCGAAGGACGAGACGCTCTGGCCCAGTGGACCGTCGGGGCGGCTCGACATGAACGGCTCGCCGGAGTTGAGCGCGCTGATCGCGCCGCGGTACTCGTTGATCACCTGGAAGTCGATCCTGCGCCCGAGCGCCGACTCGGCGTTGTCGACGTTGATGCCGGTGTACGCGTTCGAACGGTTGAGCACGAGTTGGATCTTGTTCCGCTGGTAGCCGAGCGAATCCATGGTCTCGAGCACGAGCCGCACGTTCTTCAGGCACGACAGGTCGGCGGTCATGATCACGAAGATGACGTCGGCCTCGTCGAAGAGCTGCAGGTTGAAGTCATCGATCGTCTTCGCCATGTCCACGAAGGTGTAGTCGTAGGCGCGCCGCATGAGCGAGAGGATCCGGCTCAGCGACCCGGGATCGGTCCGCTGGCGCTCGACCACGATGTCGGCCTGCTCCGGGTTCGGCGGCGCCAGGAGGAGGTCGATCCCGGCGTGGTGATGCGTCACGAGGCGCTTCAGCAGGTCAGCGTCGAGATCCGGCTCGGTGATGGCGTTGACGATGGAGGGCGTCTCGAGGGCTTGATCGAGGAACACGCGCATGTCGCCGAACTGCAGGTTGGCGTCGACGAGCGCCGTCTTGCGCTTGAATCGCCTGGCCATGGCGATCGCGCTGTTGAGGGCGATGGTCGTGGTACCCACGCCGCCCTTGGCTCCGTAGAAGCAGTACAGCTGGCCCATCGTCGGCTGCTCAGCGGTCGCCTTCGCGGGCGTCCCGCCACCGGAGCGGGACAGCAGGGCCTTGATGCGGGCGATCAGCTCCAGCGGGTGGAACGGCTTGACGATGTCGTCGTCGGCACCGGCGCGGAGACCCCTGACCCGCTGCTCGACGTCCGCCTCGGCGGTGAGCATGATGATCGGGACCCTTGCACCGCCCCTCTCGGCCGCGCGAATCTGCTGCGTGGCCGCATATCCGTCCAGCTTGGGCATGGCCACGTCCATGAGGATGAGGTCGGGGCTGATGGCGGTGGCCATCTCCACGCCCGCCTGGCCGTCCGAGGCGACATGCACCTCGAAACCCTCCTGCTTGAGGGTGAAGACCAGGACGCGCTGGATGTTGAGGTCGTCGTCGACGACCAGGACCTTCGTGGCAGCCATGCAGACCCCTGGGCGGTTGGGTGGAAGTCCGCGCGATTATAGAGGTGATCACCGCGTGGTCCATGCGCCGATGGTCCCGCGGCGCTATCCCAGGTGACGCTCCAGGAACCCGATCACCCGGGACCGATACGCCTCCGGATCGACGGCATAGGCTTCGGCATGCCCGGCGCCCTCGACCCGGTACAGCTCCTTCGGCTGGCCGGCACGACGGAAGAGGCGCTCCGACTGGCTCCGATCGATGAGCCGATCCTCCCCCGGTGAGATCACCAGCAGCGGCCGCGGCGCGATGCGCTCGACCACGTCGATGGGATTCCGCAGCCGAGTCCGCGTCCGCAGTGCCGCCCCGACCACGATGGCGCGTGCCCCGGCCCCCGCCAGTGGGTACCCGGCCTCGCGCATCCGGTTGGCGACCGGGTGATGGATCTCGGCGAAGGGCGCGTCGGCAACCACGGCCGCAACCGGCAGGTCCGGCGCCGACACGATGGCGGTGGACGCGCCCATGCTGATCCCGAACAGGGCGATCGGCCCCAGCCCGCGGCCCTCGACGAACCGCACGGCCGCGGCGACGTCGCGGCGCTCGCGCCACCCGAGCGTGATGTGTCCGGGATCGGACTCGCCGTGACCGCGGAAGTCGAACTGGAGCACGTGATGATGCTCGTGGAGCCACGGCACGAAGGCCGCGAGCTCCGGCAGGCGATGGCCGCTGAACCCGTGCAGGACGATCACGGCCGTTCGCGTGTCGCGCGCTGCCGGGACGAGCCACCCCGTCAGTGTCACGCCGTCGTCGGTCGTGAACCGAACGACCTCGTAATCCAGGCCGAGGTCGCCGGGCGTGGCGGGGGCACCCGCGTACTCGGGCAGGAAGGGACGAACCTCCGGCTGCACGAGCAGCCGGGATCCCCGGTAGGCCACGTAGGTGAAGTAGGCGCCGACCAGGAGGCCGAACGCCCGACCGATGGCGCGCGCCACCGCGCGGATCATCCGGCTGGGCGGTCCTCGGGCGACCCGGCCGATGCCCCGCCGTCGCCGCCGAGCCCTCCGCCCCCGGCAGCGCC
>JAHWJN010000068.1 GCA_019348395.1 Chloroflexota bacterium | reverse complement strand
CGGCAGGAACGACGACGACTCGACGTAGATGCCGTCCAGGCCGCGGAGGCGGCCCGACACGGCGTACCGCGCCAGCGCTACCCTGCGCTCGCCCCGCGTGCCGGCCACGACGTCCAGTCGGACGAGCTGCGTCAGCTCGTCCCGCAGGTGGCCAATCCTCACCGTCGGACCCCACGATCCGCGGTCGAGCGGATACATGGACAGCATGAGGATCCGCGGTCGTCGGTTCGGGGGGCGTGGCCTGGCATCGGTCACAGGCCGGATTCTACGCGAGGACGCGGTGCGTACCGCCTGGACCGTCCCGGTCTGCCGATAGATCGGGCATTGGGGCGCGGGAGGCCGTTTCTGGAGGCGTTTCCACCGATAGACCGGGCCCCAGATCACCGGAGCCCGCGGATGGTGCCCGTCCGGTGCATCGCTGCCCGATCTATCGGGCAATCCGCGCGGGAGCGAGGCCCCAAGCGCCGGACTGCCCGATATATCGGCCCCACCCAGCGCCGGCTAGAAGGCTTCGAGGTAGCGGTCGACCTCCCAGCCGGAAACCTGGGTACGGTACTCGTCCCACTCCTCGGTCTTGGCCTCCAGGAATCGCTCGAACACGTGCTCGCCCAGGGCGTCGCGGATGACCTCGTCGGCCTTGAGCTCGTCGAGCGCCTCCCGCAGCGTGCCGGGCAGCTGACGGATCTTGCGCGACTCGAGCTTGGCGGCGTCGAAGTGGTAGAGGTTCTCCTCCACCGGGTCGGGCGGCGTGAGCTTGCGCTCGATGCCGTCGAGTCCCGCGGCGAGCATCGCCGCGAAGGCGAGGTACGGGTTCGACGCCGGGTCCGGGCAGCGCAGCTCGATGCGCACCGACTCGTACTGGCCCTTGCTGCTCTGCGGGATGCGGATGAGGGCCGAGCGGTTGATGCGGGCCCAGCCGACGTACACCGGTGCCTCGTAGCCGGGGACGAGGCGCTTGTACGAGTTCACCAGCGGCGCCAGCACCGCGATCATGCCGCGGGCGTGCTCCAGCGTGCCGGCGATGTACTGGCGCGCCGTCTCGGAGAGCCCGTACGAATCCTTCGGATCGCTGAAGGCATTGCGGCCCTTCCTGTCGTCCCAGAGCGACTGGTGCGTGTGCATCCCCGAGCCGTTGATCCCGAAGAACGGCTTCGGCATGAAGGTGGCGTACAGGCCCTTGCTGGCGGCCACCGCCTTGAGCGTCGTCTTGAAGGTCACTGCGTTGTCGGCGGTGCGCAGCGCATCGGCGTACTCGAAGTCGATCTCGTGCTGGCCGGTGGCGACCTCGTGATGCGCCGTTTCCACCTTGATCCCGAACTCCTCGAGGGCGTTCATCATCTCCTTTCGGACCTCGGTGCCGAGATCCTCGGAGAGGTCGAAGTAGCCCGCGGCATCGTGGGGCAGCGGCTCCACCGTGCCGTTCGCCCGGCGCAGGAGGAAGAACTCGAGCTCGGGTCCGGTGTTGAGGGTGAAGCCGAGCGCCTTGGCCCGCTCGATCTGGCGGCGCAGCACCCAGCGCGGGTCGCCCGGGAAGGGATCGCCGTTCGGGGTGAACACGTCGCAGATGACGCGGGCGCTGCCGG
This sequence comes from Chloroflexota bacterium, assembly GCA_019348395.1. Taxonomy (GTDB): domain Bacteria; phylum Chloroflexota; class Limnocylindria; order QHBO01; family QHBO01; genus JACDBZ01. The sequence continues at coordinate 5,419 of JAHWJN010000068.1, read as the reverse complement.
TGGCCACTTCCTCCTTGCCGTCCGGACCGAAGCCGGGCTCCCAGGGAATGGCCGAGAAGGTGTCGAGGTCGGGAACGAGGAACATGTCCGATTCGGCGATCCGGGCGAAGCCCTCGATGCTCGACCCGTCGAACCACTTGCCATGCTCGACCGCGCCCTCCAGTTGGTGCATCGGCACCTGGACCGATTTCACCTGGCCGACGATGTCGGTGAACTGGAGACTGACGAAGCGCAGGTTGCGCTCCTCCGCCAGCTTCAGGGCGGTGGCGAGCTTCGACGATGGCATGCGTTCCTCCGGGAGGTGGTGTCTTGATGGGTCGGCCGATACCGTAGTCGGCGGCGGAGCCGATGCGGGTCCTCGCGCCGGCTCCCGTCTGACGAATGATTGTGCACATTGCACAACCGCCGACTCGCTAGTCTTCCGCGTCTTTTCGCAGCAGGCGGAGCGCGTCATCGGGCCGACGCGGATCGATCCCCAGCTCCGCCGAGGCACGGCGCAACCGGTGAAGGACGGTGTTGCGGTGCACGCCGAGGATCCGGGCGGCCGGGGCGATCCTCCCGTTTGACCGGGCCACGGCGAGCAGCGTGTCCTGGAGTGGGTCCCCGGTCGAGGGCGGAAGTCGCCGCTCTGCATGCGGCGACGGCGGCGCCGACGGTCGCCGCAACAGGGCGCGCAGGGTCGTCGCAAGTGCCTCGAGCGCCACCTCGTCCACGCGCGCGAGGGGCAGGTCGTCGAAGATCCACGCCGAGGCGGGCCTCCCGCCCGCCTCGATGCGACGCTCGAGAAGCCAGAGCCCGTCGCGCGTGTGCCGCCGTTCGATGGCCGCCACGCGTGGCTCCTCCATGGCGGGCCGTCGCCCATGGAATGCAGCGAAGCGGGTCGCCAGTGCTCGGCCCGCGTGGCGGGGGGTCAGGGCGGCCAGGTCGCCACCGATGCTGACCGCGACCCCGCGGCGCAGGCGGTCGGCGACGACGCCGGCCGGCGCGGCCGGCTGCAGATCGGCGAGCGCCGCCTCGGCTGCCGCCAGGCGGAGGCCGGCCGCGAAGCTCGCGAGCTCTCCGCGCTCCTGGTCGAGATGGCGGGCCGCACGGCGCTCGACTTCAGCGGGCGGGAGCTCCCCGCTGAGAATCGGCACCTCCGCGCCGGCATCCTCGAACCGCCGGTTCGTCGCCGGCGCGACCCAGATGGCGGCCGGATCCAGCCCGGCCTCACCGACGGCGGCCACCAGCGCCTCGAGACCACCGGTCACGATGTGCGCGTCGACGACGAGGAGATGTCCCTCGGAGCGGGGCGGCAGGTGGGGAGGGGCGGCGCGGGTGCGATCCACGCCCCGCACCGGCCGCTGGAGACGCTCCACCGATCCCGACGCGATGCGGGCGGCCGGGTCGACCCAGCGCCACACGTCGAGGACACTGGTCATGGTCGGTCCACCAGGGCGTTCCGCAGGCGCTCGAGCTCCTCGCTCGGTCGGTCGAAGCGTTCGCCGCGGAGCACGAGGCGCCCCCCGGCGCCGGCGGGCCGGATCGTGAGGCGGCGACGCGGCATCCAGAAGGCGATCGCCAGCGATCCGCAGAGCAGCGCCGCGCCGCCGAACACCAGGCCGAGGCCCGGATCGCGGCGCGAGAGCAGCGTCACCCACGCATCGAAGCGGTCGAGGCGAACCTGCACATCCCCCAGGCGAACCTCGTCGCCGGGCTGCAGGCGGGCGGTGTCGACCAGGCCGTCCCGCCCGACCAGGCTGACCCCCAGCACGTTGGCCCGCGCATCGGCCAGGGCCAGCCCCAGGCTGCTGCCGATGGTCGGCAGCTCGACCGAGCCCACCGGCACGCCGTCGCGCACCTCCGGCAGCGGGACCGCCGCATCGACCAGGGGACTGCCACCCAGGGTCGTCACCCGGACCCTGGCCGACGGCCCGTAGGTCCACGGATGAACGAGATACCCATCGAACGCGCCGGGCTCGTTCACTCGCAGCAGGCGCTGCTCGACCGGCTGCCCATCGCGCAGGAAAGTGACGGTGGTGTCGAGCCGTTGCGGCCGGCCGTCGGGCGCGAACTCGGCATCGAAGCCCTCCAGGCGCACGGCGGAGGTGAATCCGGCCCGGGGCGCGTCGAGCAGCGCCTGGTCGCCCGGGTGCAGCGTGAAGCGCGCTTCGGAACCGAAGGCGCTACCGGTCGCCACGCCGAGGATGACGACGAGGACCGCCAGGTGCGCGACCGATCCGGCGAAGCGGCTCCACCCGCGTCGGACCGCGTGCACCGCCCATCGGCCGCGGCGCCGTTCCGCCGTCACGCGGTAGCCAACCGCGCGGAGGCGCTCCGCGGCGGCCGCCGGGTCAGGGACGGGCTCCAGGAAGACGATGAGCGCACCCGGTCCGGGCTGCACCGAACCGGGCCGGCGCCACTCGCGCCAGGCGGCGGGAGCGCGGACCGCCACCGCGGCGACGCTGCTCAGCGCCACGGCGCCGAGCAGGACAGCGTAGGGCAGCCCGTCGAGCCCCCGCGGGCCGGCCGGCAGGAGCGCGGCCACGACGTTCGTCGCGCCGGCCAGCAGGAGCAGGACGAGCGCCAGCCGTGCGTCGCCGATGGCTCGCAGCGTCCGCTCGGCGAAGCGAGCCAGGCGGTCGTCGCGCCGGGCGGCGGCGGCCGCGGCCGGCGGCCGCGCGGTCATGCCTCCGGTCGCGCGGCCGCGACAAGATCCTCGACGAGGTCCTCGGGATCCTCGAGACCGATCGACACCCGGAGCATGCCGGGGCTCAAGCCGGCGGAGGCGAGCTCGTCGTCGGCGAGCTGCCGGTGCGACGAGCTCGCAGGATGACTGACCAGCGTCTCCACCCCGCCGAGGCTCGTCGCGTGCACCGCCAACCGCACGCGCTCGAGAAACCGCTCGCCATGCTTGCGTCCACCCTCGACCTCGAGGGCGAGCATTCCGCCGGCGCGACCGTTGCGCAGCACGCGGGTGGCGAGCTCGTGCTGTGGGTGGGACGCCAGCCCCGGGTAGTGGACCGCCGCGACGCCCGGCGCGACCTCGAGCGCGCGCGCCACGCGCAAGGCATTCGACGAGTGCCGCTCCATCCGCAGGTCGAGCGTCTTCAGCCCGCGCAGGGTGAGGAAGGCGTCCCAGGGAGAGCCGTTGCCGCCGACGTTCAGCATGATCGCGCGCGCGGCCCGCACGAGCTGGCCCTTCCCCACCAGGGCGCCGCCTACCAGGTCCGAGTGGCCCCCGATGTACTTCGTGGTGGAGTGCACCACCAGGTCGGCGCCGTGCGCCAGCGGAGTGGCGAGTGCCGGGGAGGCGAAGGTGTTGTCGACGGCCACCACGAGCTCGCGGGCGTGGGCGAGCTCCGCAAGATCGGCGATGTCCGCCAGCGCGGTGGTGGGGTTGCTGATCGTCTCGAGCCAGAGCATCCGCGTGTGGGGACCGATTGCCTCGGCGACCGCGTCGCGGTCGGTGGTGTCCACGGCACGAACCGCGATGCCGACACGGTCCAGCACGGCGGACGCGAGCCCGACCATGCCGCCGTAGACGGCGCGCGGGATCAGGAGCTCGTGGCCGCTCCGCAGCACCGAGAGTACCGCGGCATGCACGGCGGCCATGCCCGACGCGGTGACGATGCCGGCCTCGCCGTCCTCGAGCTCGGCCAGCGCCGTCCCGAGAATCTCGAGCGTCGGGTTGGAGTAGCGAGAGTAGGAGTGTCCGGGTCGCGCGAACTCGAGCAGCTCCGCGAGCTCGTTCGCATCGGCGACCTCGAAGGTGCTCGAGGCGTAGATCGGCACGTTCAGTGGCGGTTGCGGCACCTCCGGGATGCGGCTGGCCGCCCGGATGGCCCGCGTGGAGAAGCCCGGCATCGCCGGAGTCTACCAGCGAGCCCGAACCGGTCCCGACGGAGCCGGTAGCATGACCCTCCATGCATCGCCTCCAGTCGCGTCCGGCCCTGTTCGGGCTGGGTCTGCTCCTCGTGCTCGCCATCGCTCTCGGCGCCACCGTCGCGGTCATGAACGCAACTCCGGAGCCCACCCCGACGCCGTCACCCTCACCGAGCCCGACGCCGTCGCCGAGCCCCACGCCGAGCCCCAGTCCGACGCCGTCGCCGAGCCCCACGCCGACACCCACTCCGACCCCGACGCCTTCCCCCACGCCGGAGCCCGATGCGGTGTGTCCGATGAACGGGCTGACGGTGGTCGATCCCGAGATCGCCGCGCGGGTGCCAATCCTGGTCACCATCGAGAACAACCCGATCGCTCGACCGCCATCGGGCCTCAACCTGGCCGACCTGGTCATCGAGGCGCCGGTGGAGGGAAACACGACCCGCTTCGGCGCGATCTACATGTGCCGTGATCAGGTGGGCGCTGCGGTCGGTCCGGTCCGGTCCGTCCGCTACTTCAACCTGGACCTATGGCAGCAGACCCGGGCGCTGACCTTCCACTTCGGCGGAGCGGGGGCGGTGCTGGGACGCCTGCAGCGCAACGATATGCCCTATGTGAACGGGCTGAGTAACGAGTGGCCCTACTTTTTCCGCGCGGGCCCGTGGGCGGCGCCGCACAACGTCTACTTCGACGTGGATGCGGCCAGAGCCGCCATGGAGGAGGGTGGCGCACTGGCGCGACATGCCGAACGAGCCGGAGAGGTGCGATCGCCGTTCGCGTTCGACCCGAAGGCCCGGGTTCCGGATGGCCGCGCGGTCGGATCCGTCTCTATCTGGACCGCGAACTTCTGGAACTTCGGCTGGGTCTGGGACGCAGGCACGCAGCTCTGGCTGCGCACCGATGGCGGGGCGGCGAACTTCGACCGGGTCACCGACAGTCGAATCACCACGAACACCGTCATCGTGCAGATCGTCGGTCAGCAGATCCTCGTCGGAGAGAACGATCCCGGCGGATATCCCCGACGAGCGCTCTTCCTGGTGGAGCGGGGCGACGGCATCCTCTATCGGGACGGCCAGGCGCACGAGGTGCGGTGGGAGCGTGACGACGCCGACGAGGTGACCAGGTGGACGTACGCGGACAGCGGCGATCCGGTCATCCTGCCCCCGGGACGTATCTGGTGGGAGATCGTGCCGATCGGAAGCTCGATCATCGAGAACTGATCGCGACGACCGGCCCGTCAGTGGTCTGGCGTCGTCCGATCCTTGTCGGTGGGAAAGGCAGCCGGCGAGAAGAACGCGTCCATGGCGCGGCGGACCTGGCGGTCCGAGTCGAATGCCCGGCTCGCGGTGGCGATCTGGCGGCGGACCTCATGCGGATCTGCCTGGTCGTCGTCGTCGGCGTCCTGGCGTTGTCCCTCTGCGACCACCACCGGACCCAGCTCCACCGCCACGGCTCGATCGTCGCGGGGCGCGGACGTTGCCTCGCCTCCGCGGGGCGAGGGTGCGGACGGCTCATCCGGCGCGACGGCGCCGCCGCTCGCCGGCGGCTCCTCCGG
>JAHWJN010000067.1 GCA_019348395.1 Chloroflexota bacterium | reverse complement strand
TCGCGACGTTCTTGATGTCACCGAGTCTCCCGGGCCGTGCGCGTCACTGAATCCGCCATCCGATACAGCCGGCGAGGGGACATCCGCGGCGTGGCCGGCTGGGCCGGATGACGTAGACCGCGTCGGTCATCCGCGCGGCCGGGGCCTCCCGCGCGATGGCGTATCCTCGTCCGCGCCGATGTCCCGCACCGCTCCGCAGCCCGAGCCCACGGCCGAACCCGCGACCGAACCCGCGACGCACCTGTCGTCCGAGTCGCTTGCCCGGCTGGGTCGCGCAGTGGAGGAAGCGGCTCGACTGCTCACGGCCGACGGGGCCATGGTCTACCTGGTGGACCCGGACAGCGAACGCCTGGTCTTCGCCGTTGATGCCGGAATCCGCAACGCCGAGGCAAAGCAGCTCATCCGGGACCTGACCCTGCCGATCGGATCGGGCATGTTCGGCCACGCGGTCGCCAGCCGGGAGGTCATCGTCTCCGGCGACTACCGCCAGGATCGGCGGTTTCCGCATGCTCCCACGGCCGACCGCATTGCGGGGGTGGCGAACATGCGCTCGATGGCGGTCGCCCCGCTCATGGCGGACGGCGAGGTGCTCGGGGCGCTCGGTGCGTACTCATCGCGGGCCGATGACTTCGACGAGGCGGAGGTTGCGCTGCTGCGGGCGCTCGCCGACCACGCCGCCACGGCGATCGCCAACCAGCGGCTCATCGAGCGGCTGGCGCGCTCGCAGCAGGAGCTCGCCCGACGGGTCGACGCACAACGCACGCTGGCCGAGATGGCGGCGCAGCTCACCTCGCTTCGAGATCCATCGGCCGTGCTCGAGCAGACGCTGCAGGCGGCCGCCCGGCTCCTGCAGGGACACGGCGGCCAGATCGGGATGGTGGTTCGGACCCAGGACGGCCTGCGCTGGGGAGACGGTCACTCGCTGGTCCGCGGGAAGCTCGTGCCGTTCACGAAGGACGATCGGACGCCGGTCGACGACGGGATCTCGGGCCGCGCGGTAAACGAGGGTCGCGCCGCCTGGACCGACGACTACCTCTCCGACGGCTCCTTTCCGCACGACGAGAACTCCGACGCCATCGCCAGGCAACTCGGCATCCGCGCCGTCATCGCCGCGCCCCTCGTCGGCGACCATGGACCGATCGGCGCCATCGGCGTCTACGCCGAGCAGCCGAATGCGTTCGACGCCGATGCGGCCGAGCTGCTCGGCCTGCTGGCCGACCAGGCGGCGATCGTCCTCAGCAACGCGCGACTCTACGCGGAGGCGGGGCTTTCCGCCGAGCGGCTTGCGCACCGCGTCGAGGCACAGCGGGCACTCGCTTCGATCAGCGCCGAGATCGCGTCGCTCCACGACCCGGCCGCCGTCCTGCAGCGCACGGCCGAGGAGGCGATGCGCCTCCTCGGCGCCGACACCGCGATCATCAACCCGCTCGAGAACGACGACACGCTGCTCGGGTGGCCCATCGCGTACGCGCCGTCCGACGGTCCGGCCGACGACATCCCGGTCCGGCTGGGGGAGGGGATCAGCGGCCAGGCGATGGCCGAGCGACGCGTGCTGTGGACCGGCGACTATCTCAACGACCCGGCATTTGCGCACAGCCCGGAACTCGACGCCTACATCGAGCGACGTGGGATGCGGTCGGTCATGACCGCCCCCCTCGTGAGCAGCGCCGGCGGCCTCGGGGCGCTGACGGTCCAGGCGCAGCGGAGCGGCGCCTTCGACGACGACGACGCCGAGCTGCTGCGGCTCCTGGCCGACCAGGCGGCCATCGCGATCACCAATGCGCGGCTGTACGACGAGCTCGGCGAGGAGTCGGCCGCGCTCGCGCGCCAGACCGACTCGCAGCGGCGGATGCTCCAGATCAACGAACGTCTCCTGTCCACATTGGACCCGGAGGACGTGCTTGACCTCATCGCCGATGGCCTGAAGAGCGTGGTCTGGTACGACTACCTGGGCGTGTACCGGGTGGATCAGGAGGAGGGCCTGCTCCACCCGGTCCTCGCGCGCGATCGGAACGCGGAGGCGGTGCTGGGGTATCCCATCCCGCGCGGCAGGGGAGTGACCTGGTGGAGCGTCGAGCACCGCGAGCCGGTGCTGCTCAACGATGCGCTCAGCGACCCGCGGGTGATCACCATCCCCGGCACGCCGGACGAGGAGGAGGCGATCATCATCGTGCCGCTCATCAGCGGCGACGAGGTGATCGGCGCCATGAACATCGCCCGTCGCGGCGCCGCCGAGGTGGCCTTCACCGATGCCGACTTCGAGCTCGTGCAGCTCTTCGCCGGCCAGGCGGCCATCGCCGTCACCAACGCCAGCCTGGTCGAGGAGCTCCGCGAGCGCGCCGACGCCCAGCGCAGCCTGGCCGAGATCGCGGCACAGATCGCGGCGCTCCATGACCCGACCACGGTGATCCAGCGGGCCGTGGCCGACGCCGCGCGCCTGCTGCAGGCGGATCGGGCACAGGTGAACCTTGCCCTCGACGACGGGCACTTCCTCGATCGACCCATTGCGGCGGCGCCCACGCCACCCTCGCCGGACGACGTGCGGGTGCCGATCGGCTCCGGCATCGCGGGCATGGCCGCTGCGGAGAAGCGCGTCCGCTGGACCCACGACTATCTCGGGGACGACGCCTTCCCGCACGACGATGGTGATCGGCGCATCGAGGCGCAGGACATCCACTCGATGATGTCGGCGCCGCTGCTGGGTCCCGACCGGCTGCTCGGAACGATCACCGTGCAGTCGAGGGAGCGGAGCGCCTTCAATCGCGACGACGCCGAGCTGCTGAAGCTGCTGGCCGACCAGGCGGCCATCGCGCTGACCAATGCCCGTCTGTATGCCGAGGTGCAGGAATCCGAGCGGCGCTACCGCCACCTCGTCGACAACTCGCCGGACATCGTCTGGAGCGTCGACGCGGAGGGGCGCTTCACCTTCCTGTCCGATGCGCTCGAGGATCGGACCGGCTGGAAGCCGGAGCAGCTGATCGGCACCCCGTTCACCGCGCTGGCCTCGGAGGAAACCTTCGGCGACGCGTTGGAGGCATGGGAGGCGCTGCAGCAGAACCCGAACCGGGGCTACCGCGTCCGCCTCGACCTGCCGTTGCGCAACGGACAGGTGGCGCAGACCGAGGTCGCGCTGACCGGCACCGTGGTCGACGGCAGGTTCGCCGGCGCGCATGGATCGGTCCGGGACATCAGCGAGCGGGAGCGGCTCGAAGGCGACCTCCGGAGCCAGGCCGCCGAGCTGGCCGCCAGCCAGGAGCGCGCTCATCTCGCTCGCGAGCTCCACGACTCCGTCACCCAGGCCCTGTTCAGCATGGGCCTCACCCTGCGCACCCTCGAGCTCCTGCTGGGGACCGATACCGAGGCGGCCCGCGCCAAGCTCGTCGAGCTGCGCGAGCTTCAGAAGGACGCCCTGGCCGAGATGCGCACCCTGATCTTCGAGCTCCGCCCCTCGTCGCTCGAGAGCGACGGGCTGATCCAGGCGTTGCGGACCCACGCCACCGCCGTGCAGCGGCGGACCGGGCTCATCATCGTGGTCGACGCCGAGCCCATCGACCGACTGCCGCTGCCCGCGGAGGAGGCGCTGTACCGCATCGGGCAGGAGGCGATCCACAACACCGTCAAGCACGCAAACGCGTCGAATGCCACGATCCGCATCGCGCGGGACGGGTCGCAGGTCCGTCTCACGGTGACCGACGACGGTGGGGGCTTCGACCCCGAGGCGGTGCCGCGCGGCCACCTCGGGCTGATCGGAATGCGTCAGCGCGTGGAGCTGGTCGGCGGAGGGCTGCGCGTGGAGAGCCGGGCAGGCCACGGCACCACGATCGAGGCGAGCGTCCCGGCACCGCCGTCGGATGAATGACGTAGGGGCGGCTGCGCCAAGCGGCCACTAGGCGTCCCTCGCTCCGTTGCGTAGGCTGGGCTCATGCCCCGCAGCATCCGGTCCGCCACCTCTCACGCCCCGACGGTGGTGATCGTCGATGCCGATCGGCGCATCCAGGGCAGCCTGTCTGACCTGCTTGCCATCACCGGCGACGTCCGGGTCGTCGGCTGTGCGGGAGACGTTCGCGGGGCCTTGGAGGAGGTGGAGCGGGTGCGTCCCGACGCCGTGCTGGTCGACCCCCGTCTGCCGGACGTGGAGGCCGGGATGGCGCTCGTCGGCGGCCTCAGGCGCGCCTGGCCGAGGATGCGAATCGTGCTGACCGGATGGGGCGACGTCACCGGGCACGCCGTCGGCCCGGACGCGGAGTGCTGCTACGTCAGCAAGAACGCCAGCCCCGAGGCCTTCGCGGCGGCCATCGTTGACGCCTGCGAGCCGCGCGTCCCGGTGGCTACAGCTCCATCGCCTCGCGAATCGCGCCCAGCTCCGGCGGGATCGGCGTAAGGGTCCCCTCGTCGGCCTGCACCGCGTCGGGATCCTTGAGGCCGTGGCCGGTGAGGACACAGACCACCACCTCGTCCGGACCGATGCGTCGCTCGGCGGCAAGGCGCCGGACGCCCGCCACCGCCGCGGCGGAGGCCGGCTCGCAGAAGACCCCCTCGAGCTGGATGATCATCCGCTGCGTGTCGAGGATCTCCTCATCGGTGACGGTCTCGATCACGCCGCCGGATTCGTCCCGCGCCGTCGTGGCGCCCACCCACGACGCCGGGTTGCCGATGCGGATCGCGGTCGCCACCGTCTCGGGTGATTCCACCGGCCGGCCGAGCACGATGGGGGCGGCGCCCTCGGCCTGGAAGCCGAGCATCCGCGGCAGTTCGTCGGCGGTGAGGCGCCCCTCCTCGGCATAGCGCCGGAAGCCACGCCAGTACGCCGTGATGTTGCCGGCGTTGCCGACCGGCAGTGCCAGGGCATGGGGGGCGCGCCCGAGAGTGTCCACGACCTCCCACGCGCCGGTCTGCTGCCCGGCCAGCCGGTGCGGATTGATCGAGTTCACGACCACGGCGGCGCCCTCCTCGCCGAGCCGGCGCACCGCGGTGAGCGCCTCGTCGAAGTTGCCGTCGATCATGACGAGGCGAGCACCGGCGGCGAGCGCCTGCGCCAGCTTTCCGCGCGCCACCCGCCCGGCCGGGAGGATGACGTGGCAGGGGAGGCCCGCGGCGGCCGCGTACGCGGCGGCAGAGGCCGAGGTGTTCCCCGTCGAGGCGCAGACGACCGCCCTGGCTCCCGCGCTCACCGCCCGGTTGACGGCGAGCACCATCCCCCGATCCTTGAACGAGCCGGTGGGGTTCATGCCCTCGAACTTCAGGTGCAGGCTGCGCAGGCCCATCTCATCGCCCAGCCGGCGGGCGTGGACGAGCGGGGTACCACCCTCGCCGAGACTGATCGCGAAGCGCTCCCCGGCGTCGGCGAGCAGGTCCCGATAGCGCTCGAGCAAATCCTGGGATTTCACCCGGCGAGTATAGGCAGGCAGCCCCGCACGCACCGCGGCCGTGCCGGGCGGTAGACTCCGGCGCCGTGCAACGAATCATCGCGGTCACCCTGCCGCCACGGCTCGGCACCGGTTTCCGCTGGCTGCTCGCCTCCTCGTGGGTCAGCAACCTCGGCGACGGGATCGCCCTGGCGGCGGGGCCGCTGCTCGTCGCCTCGCAGACTGACGATCCCGGGCTCGTCGCCTCGGCAGCCCTCGTCCAGTGGCTCCCGGCCCTCCTGTTCGGCCTCTACGCCGGCGCCCTGTCCGACCGGCTCGACCGCCGCCTCCTGGTCGTCTCGGTCAACCTCGCCCGCGCGGCGGTGCTGGCCATGCTGGCGATTGCCATCCTCAGCGGGACCGCATCGATCGCGCTCATCCTCGGTGCGCTGTTCCTGATGGCGACCGCCGAGGTCTTCGCCGACAACACCACCCAGACGCTGCTGCCGATGCTCGTCAGCCGCGACGACCTCGCCATCGCGAACGCGCGGATCCAGGGCGGATTCATCACCGTCAACCAGCTCGCCGGTCCGCCGCTCGGGGCGGCGATGTTCGCGGCGGGCATGGCGCTGCCGTTCATCGGCCATGCGATCCTGGTCGCGCCGGGGCGCTGCTGGTGAGCCGGATCGTGCTCCCGCCGGCGCGGACCGGCGCGGAGCGCTCACGCCGGATCCGCCACGACATCGCCGAGGGCCTGCGCTGGGTGCGCCATCACGCCGCGGTGCGGACCCTGGTCCTCACGATCTTCACCTTCAACATCACCTTCGGCGCCGCCTGGTCGGTGCTCGTGCTGTACGCCATGCAACGGCTCGGGCTGGGGGAGATCGGCTTCGGGCTGCTGACGACCGTCATGGCCACCGGCGGCCTGGTCGGCATGTTCGCGTACGGGTGGATCACGCGGCGGGTCAGCCTTGCCAACGTCATGCGCATCGGGCTGGTGATCGAGACGCTGACCCACCTCGCCCTGGCGCTGACCACCAGCGCCCCGGTCGCCATGGCGATCTTCTTCGTCTTCGGCGCCCATGCCTTCGTGTGGGGCTCGACCTCGATCACCATCCGACAGCGGGCGGTGCCGACTGCACTCCAGGGCCGCGTGGGCAGCGTGAACACGGTCGGCGTCTTCGGCGGGCTGGTGGTCGGCTCCGGCATCGGCGGACTGCTCGCGCGCTCCTTCGAGGTCACCACCCCGTTCTGGTTCGCCTTCGCCGGCTCCGCGGTCTTCCTGGTCCTGATCTGGCGCGAGCTGCGGCACATCGCGCACGCCGACGAGGCCCCCGGCCCCACCGGCGACCTCGCCGACTTGGACCGATGACGCTCGTGGGCTAGAATCCGGCATCGGAGCCCGCCGTCCGGCCGCGCGCTCCGCTCGCGTTGGGGAGTGGCCAAGCGGTAAGGCGCCTGACTCTGGATCAGGAGACCGAAGGTTCGAATCCTTCCTCCCCAGCCATCATCCTGAGCACGATCCGGCCTGCGACCGCATGCAAATGCGGCCCTTCGCCGCCTCCGTACCCCCCGTTGTACCCCTCCAGCGCCGGAGAACGTCCCTCCCGCCGGTCAGCTCATTGCGCGAGTGCATCGCCGAGTACGCCTTCGATGCGTTCGGCGGCCCGATCGAGCATTGCCGGCGTCAAGTGCGCGTAAACGTCAGCGGTCGTACTC
>JAHWJN010000066.1 GCA_019348395.1 Chloroflexota bacterium | reverse complement strand
CCATCAAGCGTCGGCGCGTGATGCCCTCGAGGATGTTGTCGGTCACCGGAGGCGTCAGCAGCACGCCGTCCTTGACGATGAACAGGTTCTCGGCACTGCCCTCGCTGACGTGGCCGTCGGCGGTGAGCACGATCGCCTCGTCGAAGCCGTTGAGCTGCGCCTCGCTCTTGGCGAGCGCGCCGTTGACGTACGCGCCGGTGATCTTGCCCCGGGCCGGGATCGCGTTGTCGTCCGTCCGGCGCCAGCTGCTGACCATGGCCCGGATGCCGCCCTCGGTGTCGATGTACTGCCCGAACGGGATGCCGAAGATGGTGACGTCGGCGTCGAGGTTGTGGAGTCGCACGCCGATCGTCTCGGAGCTCTTGTAGACGATCGGTCGGATGTAGACGTCCTCGCGCAGCCCATCACGACGAAGGAGCTCGACGGTGATCTCGGCGAGCTCCTCGGCGGACTGGGGGACCTCCATCATGAGGAGGGCGGCGGATGCCCGAATCCGCTCGTAGTGCGGAACGAGCTCGAGCGCGAACAGCTGCTCCTCGTCGGTGTTCCAGTAGGCGCGGATACCCTCGAAGACCGCGGTGCCGTAGTTGAATCCGTGCGTCATGACGTTGATGTTTGCGTCACGGAGCGGCACGAACTCGCCCCGGAAGAACGCCCACAGCTCGGTGGTGGTCTCCACCGATCCCGCGGCCGGTCGACTCTCCTGCTTCAGCACGTATGGTCTCCTTGCTTGCGGTCTGCGCGCCGGCGCCTCGCCGTCGCCCCCCGGGCGCCGCCGAGCGCAAGAAGTATACCCGCGCGGGGTCAGCTCCGGCCCGCCCGGAGGGGCCCCACGGACTCGGTGGATCAGTCGTTCATCGGTGGCGGCGTGCGTTCGGGGACGTCGCGGTGCCGCGTCGCGAGGAGCGAAATCGCGACCGAGGTGGCGAGGATCGCGACGATGATGCCGAGCGAGAGCCACACATCGAGGTGGATCACATCGCTCAGGATCATCTTCAGCCCCGCGAAGGCGAGCAGCGCGGCGAGCCCGTACTTCAGGTACTCGAATCGATCGATGAGGCCGGCGAGCAGAAAGTAGAGGGACCGGAGGCCCATGATCGCGAACGCGTTCGAGGTGAAGACGATGAAGGTGTCCTGGGTGATGGCGAGGATGGCCGGCACGCTGTCGATCGCGAACATGATGTCGCTCGTCTCCACCACGACCAGCGCCGCGAACAGCGGCGTCGCCCACAGCTTGCCGTCCCGGCGGGTGAAGAACTTCTGTCCCTCGAAGTCGTCGGTGACCGGGATGGCACGCCGCATGAGGCGGAGCACCGGGTTCGCGCCGGGATCGACGTTGTCGGTGCCGACGGTCACCATCCGCCACGCGGTGAACAGCAGCAGCGCGCCGAAGAGGTAGATCACGAAGTGGAAGGTGCTCAGCAGCGCCGTCCCGGCCACGATGAAGATGGCCCGAAACACGATGGCGCCCATCACGCCCCAGAACAGGAGCCGATGCTGGTACTGCGGCGGGACGCCGAAATAGGCGAACAGGACGGCGAAGACGAAGACGTTGTCCATCGAGAGCGAGTACTCGATGAGATAGCCGGCCAGATACTCCGCGCCACTCGTCGCGCCCCGGGTCAGGAAGATCCAGCCGCCGAAGGCGAGCCCGAGGCTGACCCACACACCGACCCAGATGGCCGCCTCGCGCATGCGCACCGGCTTGGCCTCGCGGTGGAAGACGAACAGGTCGAGCGAGAGCAGGCCGCCGACGGCGACGACGAAGATGATCCACGAGACGTAGTCAGGCACGCAGGAATCTCCACAGCGACGTGCCGAAGGTCTCTCCCGACCCAGCGTGTGCATCGGCCGATGCCACCGGGCGGCTCATGCGGCCGCCGTCCTGACGATGACACCTCGGTGGGGTACTCCCCCTCGGGCCCGGGGAGTGTCGCCGCTGCCGCGCCACCACGTCAACTCGCCGTCAGCAGCGCCGTTGCGACCAGCCCGGCAACGAGCAGGGCAAGCGTCGCGAGGCTGGACAACAGGTAGCGCCGCTCCCGCTCCGCCGCGAAGGTGACCGCCGCGACGACGAGCACCGCGAGCGGCAGCATGGTGAGCGCCAGGAGGCCGGCGGTGGTGAGCGCATCCGCCCCGCCCACCGCCAGGAGGTCGCCGATCGGTCGGGCGCCGGGACCCTCCCCGCCGGCGGCGAGCGAGAGGACGAATCCCGCGCTCACCATGGCCACGGCAAGGAGCGTCCCGGTGCGGAGGATCATCGCGATCCGGGTGCCGAGGCGGCGGCTCGGGCCTCCCTCGCTCATTCGAGGCCCGCCGCGCGCAGGACCATGCGGACCGCGACGTAGGCGACGACCACCACGAAGATCCCGGAGAGCCACGCCGGCCGAATCCGCGCGGCGATTCCGGCTCCCAGGGCAGCCCCCATGGTCACGCCGATCACCACCGGTGCGGCCTGGCGCGGATCGATCTCCCCGCGGAACAGGTAGGCTGCGGCCCCCGCAGCGGCGGTGATGCCGATCATGAAGTTCGAGGTCGCCACCGCGACGCGCATCGGCGCCCCCATCAGCATTCGAATCAACGGGACGCTGACGATGCCACCACCGACGCCGAGCAGGCCCGAGGCGTGACCCGCGACAAGCGAGCCGGCCCAGGCCAGCGGCAGCCGGTGGGTGCGGTATAGGGGTGCGCCGGGACCGTCGGGCGCCGTCGGATCCGGCTCGGATCCGGGGTGTCGCTCCACGGAGGCGCCGCGCAGGCCACGGAGCATCGTATAAGAGGTGTACGCCAGCAGGGCCGCGAAGAGCCCGGCCAGCGTCCGCTCCGGCAGGATGCCGGCAAGGATGCCGCCGCTCGCCGCACCGACCACGGTTGCCGCGCCCAGCGTGATCCCGAGCCGGACGTCGGCGCGGCCGGCGCGCACGTTGAGCGCGGCGGCGCCGGTCGAGGTGGCGATCACGCACACCAGGCTCGTCCCGACCGCCGTGGTGATCGGAGCTCCGAAGCCGAGGGTCAGGATCGGGACGATGAGGAGCCCACCACCCAGCCCCAGCATCGCGCCGAATGTGCCGGCGACGAGTCCGCTGAGGATCAGCAGCAGCTCGGTGGGCATTGGATTGTCAGAGGCGATGACGACCGGCCGGGCGGCTGGCCGTCATCGGTCCGATCAGATCAGGGACGAAGGTGCTGCGGGGCGTACGGCAGCAGCGCGACGTGTCGTGCCCGCTTGAGGGCGGTCGTCAGCATGCGCTGGTGCCGGGCGCACGTCCCGGTCTTGCGACGCGGCTCGATCTTGGCGCGTTCGCTCAGGTAACGGCGGAGGCGGTTGACCTCTTTGTAGTCGATGCTCTCCGCCTTGTCGACGCAGAAGTTGCAAACCTTGCGACGACGTCGGTCGCGGTAGTAGTCCGCCGTCTCGCGGCGGGATCGTGGACTGGCCATGGGTGCGTTCCTCGCAGATTCGTGATCAGAAGGGGATGTCGTCGACGTCCATCTCGTCGCCCGACGACGAGCCGCCGCGCTGTTCGGCGCCGCGTGGCTTCACCTGGGGCGGAGCGTCGCCATAGGACCCTCTTCCGCCGCCCCCCGAGGCGCCGCCCTCTTCGTCGCGGTTCCGGCGCTCGAGGTTGACGACTCGGGCGAAGCCGAGCTCCAGCGACTGGCGCTTCTCGCCATCGCGGCTCTCGTACTCACGGACGCGGAGCTGGCCCTCGGCGTAGACCTTGTTGCCCTTGCGCAGCTGCTCGGCAAGACGCTCGGCGGCCTGCTCCCACACGCTGACGCGGAACCAGAGCGTCTCCTCGATCCACTCGCCATCGGGTCCCTTGCGGTTGTCGTTGACGGCGATTCGCAGCTCCGTGACGGCCTTCCCGCTGGGCGTGTAGCGCAGCTCGGGATCGGCGCCGAGATTGCCGATGATCATCATCTTGTTGAGCGTCATGGCGGCTCCTCTCTCGCCGAAGGGCTCAGCCCTCCGTGCGCTCCTCGTCGGCGGCCGGCTCGTCGGGGGTTCCGGCATCGGGTTCGCCAACGGCCTCGTCGTGGCTCGTATCCTCGCTCGTGTCGTCGGAGGTGTCATCGCTCGTGTCGTCGGAGGTGTCGTCCTCCGCATCGATCTCACCGCCACCGTCATCGCTCGCCGCTGCTCGCGGAGCGGCGGCCGGCGGCAGCTCCTCGGCGGGGCCGCGATCCTCGAGCACGGTCACGAGGTGACGCATGATCTCCTCGGTGATGAGCATTCCGCGCTCGATCTCGCGGATCTGTGACGGCTCGATGTCGAAGTGGATGAGGAAATAGCTGGCCTCGCGGTGACGGCCGATGTCATAGGCGAGCCGGCGCTTGCCCCACGGGGAAACCTTGCTGAGCGCCCCGCCGGCATTGACGATGGCGCGGGTGACCTTCTCCACCGAAGCCTGGAGCTTGTCGTCCTCCAGGTCCGGACGGAGCAGCAGCATGAGCTCGTAACGGCGCATATGGCGCGCGTCCTCCTCTCTCTGGGTGTGCGACGCGTTCCGGTCGATGGACCGGCCGCGCAGCAGAAAGGGATCCGTCAGAACACACGGACCGCGCCCCACTCGGGGGGCGCCGCGCCCAGTATAGCCGCGGAGGGCCTCGGCCACCACCCGCGCCGATGGACCGTATACTCCGGCCCACCAACCCCGTCGTTCGATGAGGCCGATGCCGTCCAATCCGATCCTGATCTGCGCGCGCAGCCCTGACCTGCGGACGGAGCTGGAGTCCGCACTTTCCGAAGCGGGCTACGCAACCACATCGGTCACCACGCCGGCCGACGCCGTCGCGGCCATGCGAAGCCGCCCGATCGACCTGATCGTGGCCGAGGGCCTGGCGGCCTCGGGAGCGATCGCCTCACTGCGTACGTCCGGCGAGGGCGGGCGGATCACGCCGATCCTCATCGTGGCGCCGGCGCACGACGTCGAGGCGCGGATCGCCTTCCTCGAGGCCGGCGCCGATGACGTGATCCCGGGCACGTTCGCACGCAGCGAGCTCGAGGCGAAGGCGATGGCGCTCCTCATCCGCTCCGGCAAGGTCCGACCGGAGATGACCGCCCGGGCGGGCCACGGGGAAACCGTCTGCTTCTTCAGCCCCAAGGGCGGCGTGGGCACGACGACGCTGGCAGTCAACACGGCGCTCCTGCTCGCCGGTGCCGGTTCGGCCGGTGCCGCGTCCGGACCGGGCGGCACCGCCCACCGAACGGGCGGTACTCCGGACGGCCATGGTCAGGCGCCCGGTCCCCGTGTCCTGCTCATGGATCTCGATCTCCAGTTCGGCCAGGTGGCGACACACCTGAACCTCAGCCCACGCTACGACCTCGCCGGCCTCGCATCCGACGAGCAGGCCCTCGCCGACACGGAGCTGGCGAGGGCGTACCTGACCACGCACGCTTCCGGGCTGTCCGTCCTCGCCGCCCCGCCCCGTCCGGAGGCGGACTTCCGCGTCACGGTGGAGCACCTCGAGCGCATCGTCGAGATCATGCGGCCGCTGTTCGACCACATCGTGGTCGACCTCGGGAGCCGGCTCGACCCGCGCTCGCTATGGCTCCTCGAGCAGTCGGACGTGCACGTCTTCGTTCTCTTCCCCGAGATCGCCGCGCTCCGTTCGATGAGCCTGCTGAATGCGTTCCTGGCCGAGACGACTCCGCTCCAGGCCCGCTCCCTGCTCGTCATCAACCACGTGCTGCCCACCGAGCTGCTCAAGGCACGCGATGTCGAGAACCTTCTCCGCGCCAAACCGGCCGCGGAGGTGCCCTACCTCGAGGTGGAAATGATGCGAGCGGTGAACGAGGGCGTGCCGATCGTCATCGGCCGCCCGGCATCGACGGCATCGGCGGCCCTGCGCCGGCTCGCACAGGCGACGGTCGGAATCGAGGCGGCACCGTCCACGGCGAGCCGTAAATCCGGCCGGCGCAGGCTCTTCCGCCGCAGCTGATCGGCATGCCGCCTGCGAGGGTGCGGGCCATGACCGACGACGATCTCGATCGACGCGCGGGCAAACGGCCCGAGGACGACCATCCGCTTGACCACCCGACGGCGGCGGACGCATCCGACTACGGCGACCCACGCGTTGCTCAGCCCGGCGAGGACCCGCCCGACGAGGACGCCATGGAGCCGATCCGCGGCGACCGGTGAGGGGTACTGGTGCCGGAGGAGGGAGTCGAACCCCCACGCCTTGCGGCCGCCGGGTTTAAGCCGGCTGCGTCTGCCGTTCCGCCACTCCGGCACCGGCCACCATCGTACGGCGATGGCGGTCACCGCGGGCAGAGGTACCGCGCGGTCATGGGCCATGCGGGGGAGTTCCAAGCAGCATGACCGCGGTCACACTCCGGGTGATGACCCAGATCGAGCTCGAGATCTCCGCCCTGCGCGCCAGGCGTCGCACGCCGAGCGTCGTGGCATGGCTTCGCCGGCACCGGCCATTCGACCGGCGTTCCATCCGCGTCCCAGCCGAGCGGGACGCGTACTGGATCAACGTCCAGCGGCGACTCGCCGAGAGCGACGCCGTCTCGCTGTCTCGGCGCGCTACGGAGCGCCCGGAGCGAGTGCCTCGCCACGACGCCGCGTCACTGATCGGGGCCGAGTAGCCCCTCCGGAATCGGAGAAGGGGCCGTGCGACCGGCTCGCACGGACGCGGGGCCGACGTCGGCTCACGGGCCGTCCCACTCCCACCCCGGCGCGTGCCTGGCCTGCTCGATCCACTCCCGCACCTCTCGTCGCTGCGCCTCCTCCACGGTCGTCACCTTGACGTATCGGCTCCGATCTGTGTCCCCGAGCGGCGGCGGAGGATCGAAATCCGCGCCGCCGAGGAACACGACGTTCACCGAGGCGTCGTAGGCGACCACCTCGATGATCCATCCTCGTTCCGGCAGCCCGTAGTACGCCTTCTTCCACTTGACGGCGTACCGAAGCCCGGGAATGGTTTCGCGGATCGATTCGTCCACGCAGCGGACGATGGGCTGCAGATCGGGCATGGCGCTCGCGATCCAGCCGTCGATCGCCGCGTGGCTGTCCGACGGCCCTGGCGGCGTTCGCGTCGAGCTTCGCGTGCGTGGTTTCGCCGTCAGTTCAGCCTCACTCCCCTGGCCCTGCGTCCCACACCCACGGTCGGGTCCGTCTGGGCTCGGGTCCCGCCCGGCACAAGGAGCGGGGTTCATGGACCTGCACC
>JAHWJN010000065.1:2978-7200 GCA_019348395.1 Chloroflexota bacterium | reverse complement strand
GATGGATCGTTCTTCGATGCCATTCATCAGGATCCTGTCCTGGCCGGTGTCAAGCTGATCGCGGAGCCGTGGGACATCGGCGAGAACGGCTACCACCTCGGCAAGTTCCCCATCGGCTGGGCGGAATGGAACGGCAAGTACCGCGACGGCGCCCGTCACTTCTGGCGGGGCGACGAGGGCTGGGTCGCCGACATGGGCTATCGGCTCACCGGCTCCTCCGATCTCTACAAGGCGGACGGGCGCCAACCTCAGGCCAGTATCAACTTCGTCACCGCGCACGACGGCTTCACTTTGCGTGATCTCGTCTCCTACGACCACAAGCACAACTGGGCGAACGGCGAGGACAATCGCGACGGCGACAACAACAACGAATCCATGAACTTCGGCGTCGAGGGCGAGACCGAGGAGGAGGCGGTCATCGAGATCCGCGAGCGCCAGAAGCGGAACTTCCTCGCCACCCTGATCCTCAGCCAGGGCGTCCCGATGTTGCTCGGCGGCGACGAGATCGGCCGCACGCAGCGCGGCAACAACAACGGCTACGCGCAGGACAACGAGATCAGCTGGTTCAGCTGGGACCTCGCCCGCCGCGACCGACAGCTGTTGGCCTTCACCCGAGCGCTGATCCGCCTCTTCCACCGACATCCGGTACTTCGGCGGCGCCGCTTCTTCCAGGGCCGCCAGATCCGCGGATCGCGCATCAAGGACCTGACCTGGTTCGGTCCCGACGGCACCGAGGTGAGCGATGCCGAATGGCACGCCCCCGGAGCCCGAGTGCTGGGCGTGCAGTACGCCGGCGATGCGATCGAAGAGCGCGGCCCGCGGGGGGAGCGCATCGTGGACGACACCCTGCTCATCATCCTCAACGCCGACGACAAGCCGGTCGCCTTCACCCTGCCGAACCACGAGGTGGCACGCCGCTGGGAGGTGATCTTCGACACGGTGCACGCGAACTTCAGCGCGGCGCACGGCGAGTTCGACGGCGGAGCGGTCTACCGGGTGTCGGAGCGCTCGGTCGTCTGCCTGCGGCGTCTCCCCAGGGTTCGCCGAATCTCGCCGGACTGATCGACCCCGGCACGCGACATGCGACCGGTGCCCGCGTGACGACGCCCCGGGCCACCTACCGCGTGCAGCTGCACGCGGGGTTCACCTTCGACGACGCGGTCGCCATCGTGCCGTACCTGTCGCGCCTCGGCATCAGCCACCTGTACACCTCTCCCATCCTGCAGGCGGCCGCCGGCTCGACCCACGGCTACGACGTGATCGACCACACACGCGTCAATGCCGAGGTCGGCGGCGAGGCGGGCTTCGAGCGCCTGACCGATGCGCTGCGCGCGCACGAGATGGCCCTGGTCGTCGACGTCGTGCCGAATCACATGGCCATCGTCGAGGGCAACCGCTGGTGGTGGGACGTGCTCGAGCACGGGCCGGCGAGCCGCTACGCCGGCCACTTCGACGTCGACTGGGACCCGCCGGAGTCCCGGCTGCGCAACGTGATCCTGCTCCCCATCCTCGGCGACCACTACGGCCGCGTGCTCGAGGCCGGCGAAATCCGGCTCGCGCGTCGGCAGGGACGGCTGCTCGTCGAGGTCTCGGACCGCGCCCTGCCCGTCGACCCGCGCACGATGGGAGCCCTGGTGGCCGAATCCGCGTCGGTGGCCGGCTCGGACGAGCTCGCCTTCATCGGCGCCGCGCTCGACGAGCTCCCGCCGTCGACGAGCGGGGACCCGGCCGACGTGGCGCGCCGGCAGCGAGACGCCGAAGTCCTCCTTACGCGCCTGGATGAGCTCGTCGCCGATCCCGGCCTGGCGCAGGCGATCGACGAGGTCGTCGCGGGCGTCAATGCCGATGCGGATCGGCTCGACGCGCTGCTCGAGGAGCAGAACTACCGGCTCGCGCTGTGGCGCGCCGCCTCTCGGGACCTGGGCTACCGGCGTTTCTTCGACATCGACGAGCTGATCGGCCTGAGGATGGAGGACGAGACCGTCTTCGCCGACACGCACGGGCTGGTGCTGGAGTGGCTGGCCGACGGCCGGGTCGACGGGCTGCGGATTGACCATCCCGATGGCCTGCGCGATCCGGCCGGCTACCTGCGGCGCCTCCGCGACGCGGCCCCCGAGGCGTGGATCGTGGCGGAGAAGATCCTCGAGGCCGACGAGCCGCTGCCGGCCGACTGGCCGATCGACGGCACGACCGGCTACCGCTTCGCGAATCTGGCGACCGGCGTGCTGGTCGACCCGGCCGGCGAGCCGGCACTCGACGAGCTGTGGGCCGAGCATGCCGATGCCGGCCCGGAGTGGGAGACGATCGCGGCCGAGGCGCGCGCAGAGGTCCTCTCCGCCGTCCTGGGTTCGGACGTCAACCGCCTGGCGGACCTCTTCCTTGCCGTCTGCGAGGCGAACCGCCGCTACCGCGACTTCACCCGCCACGAGCTGCACCATGCCCTGCGCGAGGTCGCGGCGGCGCTTCCGGTCTACCGCACCTACCTGCGTGCCCGCGACCGGCATCGCCCGGACCGGGACCTCGCGCTCATCACCGGCGCTGCGGCCCGCGCCGCCTACGGTCGACCGGACCTGGACCCGGAGCTGTTCGACTATCTCGGCCGGATCCTCCGGCTGGAGGAGCCGGGCCGCCTGGCCGAGGAGCTCGCGATGCGGTTCCAGCAGCTCACGCCCGCGGCCATGGCCAAGGGGGTCGAGGACACCGCGTTCTACCGTCACCATCGGCTCGTCGCGCTCAACGAGGTCGGGGGCGATCCGGGGAGGTTCGGCACGACGACAGACCAGTTCCATGCGGCCATGGCCGCCATCGAAGAGCACTGGCCGTCGGCCATGCTGGCGCTCTCGACCCACGACACCAAGCGGAGCGCCGACGTGCGGGCCCGCCTGGCGCTCATCGCGGCCGACCCCCAGGGCTGGGCTGACGGGGTTGCGCGTCTGGAGGCCGCCGCGGCCGCCCATCGGTCCGCGCCGGAGGCGCCCACCGACGCCGATGCCTACCTCCTGTTCCAGGTCGCCGTCGGGGCCTGGCCGATCGATGCGGACCGGGCCGCCGCGTACCTGGAGAAGGCGACCCGCGAGGCGAAGCTGCGAAGCTCCTGGACCGATCCGAACCCCGAGTACGACGCGGCGCTCGAGCGGTTCGTGCGTGGGGCGATGGGCGACCCGGCCTTCAGCGATGCCGTGCGGGACGTGGTGGCGTCGCTGCTGCCGGCCTCGCGCCGCGCGGCCCTCGCTCAGATGGCGCTCCAGCTCACCGCCCCCGGCGTACCGGACACCTACCAGGGCAGCGAGCTGTGGGAGCTGTCGCTGGTCGACCCGGACAACCGCCGGCCGGTCGACTACGGGCTGCGAGCGGGGCTGCTCGACGAGGTGGGAGCGCTCTCGGGCGCCGATGCCTGGGCGCGTGCCGACGAGGGTATCCCCAAGCTCTGGCTGCTCGGTCGCGTCCTGGACCTGCGCCGCCGCCGGCCGCAGGCATTCACGAGCTCGTACCGACCGCTGCCAGCCGGCGACGGCGCCCTCGCCTTCACGCGCGGCGACCAGCTCGTGACCGTCGTCTCCACGCGACCGTTGCGAGCGAATTCCGGCGCCCTGGACCTTCCCCCCGGCTGCTGGCGGGACCTCGATGGAACCGAGTGGGAGCGCGAGGCCCCGCTGGGTGAGCTGCTGGACCCGCTCGGCGTCGCCGTCCTGGAGCGGTCGGCATGAGCGGCACGCGCGTCTCGGTCTGGGCTCCGATCCCCGAACGCGTCGAGCTACTCGTTGGCGACGATCGCCATGCGATGCAACGCGATGACGGCGGCTGGTGGCGCGCATCGGTCGAGCTGGGGCCCGGCACCGACTACGCCTTCAGTCTCGACGGCGGGGAGCCGCGGCCCGATCCGCGCTCGCCCTGGCAGCCGAACGGCATCCACGCTCCGTCGCGCACCGTCGACCACCAGGACTTCTCCTGGACCGATGCCGGATGGAGCGCGCCGCCGCTGGCCGACGCGGTGATCTACGAGCTCCACGTCGGCACGTTCACCCCGGCCGGGACCTTCGAGGGCGTGATCGACCGGCTCGACGATCTGGCCGAGCTGGGCATCACCCACCTGGAGCTCATGCCCGTGGTGGAGTTCGGCGGCGATCGCGGCTGGGGGTACGACGGCGTCGACCTGTTCGCGCCGCACCACGCCTACGGGGGCCCGGAGGGACTGAAGCGGCTCATCGACGCCGCGCACGCC
>JAHWJN010000065.1:0-2879 GCA_019348395.1 Chloroflexota bacterium | reverse complement strand
GCGAGGAGATCGCCACTGCCACCCACCAGCTCGCGGAGCAGCTCGGCCGGCGGCTGGTGGTGACCGCCGAGTCGGATCTCAACGACCCCCGGCTCGTGCGCCCCCCGGAGCGGGGTGGATACGGCATGGACGCCGCCTGGGCAGATGACGTGCATCATGCCCTGCACGCCGCGCTGACCGGCGAGTCCGCCGGCTACTACCGGGACTTCATCCACGCCGATGCGCTGCCGCGCGCGCTGTGCGATCCCTACCTCTACGACGGGGCGTACGCGGCCTACCGCGACCGGCGCCACGGGCGCCCCGCCGACGGGGACCTGGGTGGAGACCGGTTCGTCGCCTGTCTCCAGAACCACGACCAGGTCGGAAACCGAGCGATGGGCGACCGGATCGGGCAGATCGTGTCCGAAGGCCGGGCAAGGATCGGCGCCGCCCTGCTGCTGACCGCACCGTACGTTCCGCTGCTGTTCGCCGGCGAGGAGTGGAGCGCCTCGACGCCGTTCCGCTACTTCACCGATCACGCCGATCCCGAGCTGGGGCGCGCCGTCAGTGAAGGGCGCCGCTCGGAGTTCGGCCATTTCGGCTGGGATCCCGAGCGCGTGCCCGACCCCCAGGACCCCGACACCTTCGAGGTCTCGCGGCTCGACTGGGACGAGCGGCAGCGAGAGCCGCACGCCGGCATGCTGGCCTGGTATCGCTCGCTCATCGCGCTGCGCCGCCGGATCCCCGAGCTGCGGGACGGTGACCGCTCCGCCGTTCGTGTCACGGGCGACGTCCACGGCCGCTTCACCGTCGAGCGGGGCCCGGTGCGCCTGGTCGCGAACCTCGGCCGCGTACCCGTGGAGGTCGATGTCTCCGGCGACGTTCGCCTCTGCTGGCCGCACGATCTCGACCTCGAGGAGAGTGCCGTCCTGCCGCCCGATGGCGTGATCATCGTGTCCGGATGAGCGAACCGATCGTCGCCGCCGAGTACACGGATGCCTTCGATCGACGTCGTACCGTGGCACCCGAGGCTCGGACCGCGGTCCTCGCCGCGATGGGCCTCGAGCCTGGGGAGGACGCCCCCGACCGTCCGGTGGTGGCCGTCGCGCCCCGCGGCACGGCCCTGCCTGACGCCGGCGAGCTCCTGCTCGAGGACCGCACCTCGCTCGGGCACGTCGACGCCGTTCCCGCGGACGTCCCGTACGGCTACCACCGTCTCCTTCGCGACGACGGGATCGACCAGCTGCTCATCACCGGACCCGGTCGCTGCAGCCTGCCGCGCGGTCTGCGGGCCTGGGGCTGGGCGATCCAGCTGGCGGCCACCCGATCGCGCTCGAGCTGGGGCATCGGCGACCTCGACGACCTGCGGCGGCTCTCCGAGTGGTCGGCCTCGGTCGGCGCCGGGTTCCTGGCGGTCAGCCCGCTGGGCGCACCGAACCCCGGCCCGTCGCCGGAGCCGAGCCCGTACTACCCCAGCACGCGGCGGTTCGGCAGCCCGCTGCACGTCGCGGTGGACCCGATCGCGGCGGTCAGTCCGACCGTCGACATCGGCGATCTGGCGGCTCGGGCCCGTGCCCTCAACGCGGAGCGGCGCATCGACCGTGCCGCGGTCATCGCCGCCAAGCTCGCGGCGCTCGAACGCCTGCGGGCGGTCGATCCGGCGGCGGACGAGGGCCTCACATCGTGGCGAGCCGAGCGCGGTGAGCCGCTCGAGCGATGGGCGATCTTCTCGGTCCTCTCCGAGCGGCTCGGCCCCGGCTGGCAGTCCTGGCCGGAGCACTACCGGAACCCGGCCGGCCACGCGGTCAGGGAGCTGGCCGCGGCGTCCTCCGACAGGATCGGCTTCCACTCGTGGGTGGCCTGGCACTTCGATCATCAGCTGGCGGCTGCCTCGGCGCCGGTGCGGCGCGTGGCCGACATGCCGGTCGGCGTCGATCCCGGGGGCTTCGACGCATGGGACTGGCAGGACCAGCTCGCCATCGGCGCCTCGGTCGGCGCCCCGCCGGATCGGTTCAACACCGCCGGCCAGAACTGGGGCCTGCCGCCGTTCATTCCGCATCGGCTGCGCGAGGCGCACTACCGGCCGTTCATCGACACGATCCGCGCGCAGCTGCGCCATGCCGGCGGACTGCGCATCGACCACGTTCTCGGCCTCTTCCGACAGTGGTGGGTCCCGCGGGGGGCCGGTCCAGCCGACGGTGCCTACGTCCGCCAGCCGACCGATGAGCTGCTCGAGATCGTGGCGCTGGAGTCGCACCGTGCACGCGCGATCGTGGTGGGTGAGGACCTCGGGACCGTGCCGTCGGGGGTACGCGAGGAGCTGCGCCGCCGCCGGCTGCTCTCCACGCGGCTCGTCCTGTTCGAGCGCGTCCCTCCCGCTCGCTATCCGCGGCAGGCGATGGCCGCGGTCACCACGCACGACCTTCCGACCGTCGCCGGCATCCTGGCCGGGAGCGATCTCGACGATCAGCGGCGAGCGGGCATCGAGCCCGACCGCGCCGGCCTCGACCTGCTGCGGCGGCGGCTGCTCGAGGCGGCCGGTCTGGAAACTGGCACATCGATCACGGAGGCCGTCACCGCGATTCACCGTGAGCTCGCCGCGGCGCCGCCGGTCATGGTCGCCGCCACGCTGGACGACGCGCTGGGCGTCGAGGAGCGGACGAATCTGCCCGGCACGGTGTCGCCCCAGCGCGACAACTGGAACCTGGCGCTGCCCGTCCCCCTCGAGGAGCTGGTGGAGACCCCGTCCGTTCGCGCGGTCATCGACGCGCTGCGCCGGCGTCGCGGGCGCTGACCTGCTGCCCTAGGAGGGCCGCAGGATGAGGCCGCTGAGCGGCGGCAGGCTGATCACCGCGGATGCCGGCTGACCGTGCCATGACTCCTCGACCGCGTCCACCCCG
>JAHWJN010000064.1 GCA_019348395.1 Chloroflexota bacterium | reverse complement strand
GGCGGACCCGCGTCACGTTCGACGCCGGCGTGACGGCCCTGGGCGGGCATGCCATCTACCTGTCGCCCGACGAGGTCGGGATCGGCCGCCGCGAGACCGCGACGGATATCGGCCGCAACCTGTCGCGCTGGGTCGACGCGGTCGTGCTGCGCACGTTCGGCCACGCCACCCTCCTCGAGCTGGCCGAGGCATCGTCGGTGCCGGTGGTGAACGCGCTCACCGACCTCGAGCACCCGTGCCAGGCGCTCGCCGACGTGCTGACCCTGCGCCAGCGGCTCGGCGATCTCCGCGGACGAACCCTCGCGTTCGTCGGCGACGGCAACAACGTCTGCCACTCGCTGCTCCTCACCGGCGCGCTGGCCGGGATGGAGGTGCGCGTCGCGGCGCCCCCCGGCTACGAGCCCGATCCGGCCATCGCCGGCCGGGCGCGAGTACTGGCGGGTCAGACCGGCGGCTCGGTCGACATCGGGACCGATCCGGTCGCCGCCGTGACCGATGCCGATGCCGTCTACACCGACGCATGGACGAGCATGGGTGCAGAGGCCGAGGCGGACCTGCGACGGCTGCGCTTCGGCGGCTACCGGGTCGACGATGCCTTGCTGGCGCATGCGCCGAACGCCCTCGTCATGCACTGCCTTCCCGCCCACCGCGGCGAGGAGATCACCGACGAGGTGCTCGACGGGCCGCGATCGGTCGTGCTGCAGCAGGCCGAGAACCGGCTCTACGTCCAGCAGGCGCTGCTGGCGGACTTGGTGGGATAGCGCTCCGCCTGTCCACCATGGAGCGGCTGGCCGCTACGCTGGACCGATGAGAATCACCCGACTCGCGGAGACCTCGTCCGAGCCGATGGCGGCCGATCACTTCGACGGCGCCGTCACCCGACGCGACTACGGCGCCATCGATGCGCCATCGGGGACCGCGCTGCGCGTCCGCTTCCCGGCAGGAGCACGGACGTACTGGCACGGCCATCCCGGTGGCCAGGTCC
Source organism: Chloroflexota bacterium (assembly GCA_019348395.1). GTDB lineage: Bacteria > Chloroflexota > Limnocylindria > QHBO01 > QHBO01 > JACDBZ01. The sequence continues at coordinate 6,230 of JAHWJN010000064.1, read as the reverse complement.
TGTTCGTCACCGAGGGGCACGGGCGCGTCGGCACGCGGGACGGGCGCGTCGAGCGAATCGCGGCCGGCGACATGGTGGTGACCCCACCGGACGAGGAGCACTGGCACGGCGCCGCCGAGGACGGCGAGGTGGAGCACCTGGCGCTGTCGTTCGGTGACACCGCGTGGGCGGAGAAGGTCGAGGACTAGGTGGCCATCGACAGCCGCGCGGTCGTCGTCGGGATCGACAACGGCGGGACGAAGAACAACGCCACGGTCCTCGACGCGTCGGGGCGCTTCCTGGTCGATCGCATGTACGAGGTCCCGAGCCGCGTGACCGAAGGACCGGACGCGGCGATCGAGGCCATGGTCGAGGCCATCGACCTCGTCCTGCGCGCGTGCGGCATGGAGCGGTCGCTGGTGGCGGTGGTCGGACTCGACACGCCCGGCCCGGCGAGCGCCGACGGCGTCATCAGCGTCCGCGGCGCGACGAACTTCGCGCAGCCGGGATGGTGGGGCTTCGACGTGCGGGGCGCCCTCGAGGGCCGCCTCGGCCTGCCGGTGGTCTACAACAACGACGGCAACGCGGCGGCGCTCTACGCGCACCACGTCCACTTCGGTCCGGCGGCCACCGGTCGGTCCTCGCTGTCGGCCATCGTCGGGACCGGGCTGGGCGGCGGCGTGGTGGAGATGGGCCGCGTCGTGAAGGGCGCATCGGGCCAGGCGGGCGAGCTCGGTCACATCCTCATCCCGATGGACGGTCTCCTCGACGACGACCAGCCGATGCCCACCTGCAACTGCGGCAACCTCGCCGACGTGGAGAGCGTCGCGTCGCTCACCGGCATCGCCAAGAACCTGCTCCCATACTGGCTCGGCCGGTACCCCGGCCACCCGCTGGCGGCGATGGAACCGATCGCGGCGGCGAAGGCGGTCCGCGCCTACGGTGAGGCCGGCGACGAGATGGCGCGGTCGCTGTTCGAGCAGCAGGCGATGGCGCTCGGGCGACTGTTCACCATCGGCGCCAACGTCACCGATCCGCACGCGTACTTCGTGGGCGGCGGCGTGGTCGAGGCGTCGCCCGAGTTCGGCGGCTGGTTCCTCGAGCGGGTGAGGGACCACACTCGGCTGCGCGAGGAGCAGGCGGCGGTCGCCGAGTTCGCGCTGGTCCCGGACCTCGACATGGCCGGCGCGCGAGGGTCCGCGCTGGCGGCGCTCGACCAGTTCCTGGCGCGTCATGCAGGAATTGCATGACGATGCACACTTCATGCATGATGGGCCGATGAAGCGGGTGGGCGTGGCGATCGTGGGGGCGTCGGGGTACGCGGGCGCCGAGCTCGTGCGGCTCCTGGCCGGCCATCCGAACGTCGACATCACCGCCCTCTACGCCCGGAACCGTGCCGACGCGCCGATGGGCGGCGAGTTCCCGCACCTCACTCCCCTCGGCCTGCGGCTGGTGGACGGCACGCCCGAGCCGGGATCGGTGGACGTGGCTTTCCTGGCGCTACCGCACGGCGCGTCGGCGGAGCTCGCCGTTCGGCTCGCCGAGGGCGGGACGACGGTGGTGGACATCGGCTCCGACCTGCGGCTCCGGGACCCGGACGCCTACCCCGAGTGGTACGGCTTCGAGCATCCCGAGCCCGATGCGCTGGTCGATGCCGTCTACGGCCTGACCGAGCACGCGCGGGACCGCCTGCGGGGCGCGCGTCTCATCGCCAACCCGGGCTGCTACCCGACCGCCTCGCTCCTGGCCCTGATCCCCTTCGCCCGGGCGAGCCTGCTCGACGGACACGTCGTCGTGGACGCCAAGTCGGGCGTGAGCGGCGCCGGACGCGGCGCCGGGGGCGACTTCCTGTACACCGAGCTCGAGGGGGGCACGAAGCCCTACGGCATCCCGCGGCACCGGCACACGCCGGAGATCGCCCAGGGCCTCGCGGCGACCGGCGCGGAGGTGGAGCTCACCTTCGTCCCCCACCTCGTGCCGCAGGTCCGCGGAATCGTGGCCACCTGCTACCTCACCCTGGCCGAGGAGCTGGACGACGAGGCGTTGCGGCAGGTGCTCAACGAGGCCTACCGGGACGAGCCGTTCGTCCACCCGGTGGACGCGCCTCCGTCGTCCAAGCTCGCGTCGGGTTCGAACCACGCCTTCGTCTTCGCGGCGCGCACCGGCCCGCGGCGGGCCGTGGTGGTCGGCGTCATCGACAACCTCGGCAAGGGCGCGGCCGGACAGGCGGTGCAGAACATGAACGTCGCGCTCGGCCTGCCCGAGACCGCCGGGCTCGGCGCGGTCGGCCTCTACCCGTGAGCGCGCGCGAGATCGGTGGCGGAGTGACCGCCGCGCGCGGATTCGCCGCGGCGGCGACGCGGGCCGGCGTCCGCTCGGCGCCAGGCGACGACCTCGCCCTGATCGTGAGCGAGGCGGGCCCGGTGCCGGCCGCGGCGACATTCACCACCAATCGGCTCGTTGCCGCGCCGGTGATCCTCTCGAAGCGGGCGCTTCGTGCCTCGGGCGGCCGCGCCGCGGCGATCGTGGCCAACGCCGGGTGCGCGAATGCGGGCACCGGTGCGGGTGGCCTGGAGGACGCGAGGGCGGTCCGTCGGGCGGTCGCCCGGCGACTTGGCGTGGCCGATCGGCTCGTCCTGGTCGCTTCGACCGGCCTGATCGGGTCGCGACTGCCGGTCGACCGCATCACCGCCGCCCTCCCCGATCTCGAGCCGGCAGCCACGGCGCGGGCTGCCGACGCCGCGGCGCGAGCCATCATGACCACCGACACGCGGCCGAAGCAGGCCGCCGTCGAGCTGACGGTGGGTCCCGGGCGCACGGTCCGCATCGGCGGCATGGCAAAGGGCGCCGGCATGATCCACCCGCAGATGGCGACCATGCTCGCCTTCGTGACCACCGACGCCCCCGTGGAGCCCGGAGCCCTGCGCGACGTCCTGCGCCCCGTGGTGACGCGGACCTTCAACCAGGTCAGCGTCGACGCGGATCCCTCCACCAACGATTCGGTCTTCCTGCTCGCCTCCGGCGCCGCCGGCGGCAGGACGCTCACCGGCCGAAACCTGGCTGCGTTCGAGGAGGCGCTCGAGACGGTGTGCCGCGCGCTGGCACGGGCGATCGCTGCCGACGGCGAAGGCGCCCGGCACCGCATCGACGTGCATGTCACCGGAGCCCGAACCGGCGCCGATGCGCGCACCGCGGCACGTGCGGTCGCCAGCTCGAACCTGGTGAAGTCGGCCGTCCATGGCGGCGACCCGAACTGGGGGAGGATCGCGTCGGCGGCGGGGCGGTCCGGCGCGCGCCTCGATCCGGATCGGCTGCGGGTGAGAATCGGTCCCATCGCCGTCTACGACACGGCGCCGATTGCCTTCGATGAGCGGGCGGCGAGCCGCCACCTGCGCGGGCGGGTGGTCGAGATCGGCTTGGATCTCGGGCTTGGCGAGGGGACGGGAGAGGCCTGGGGCTGCGACCTGTCGGCCGAGTACGTCGCCATCAACAGCGAGTATCGGACGTGAGCGCCGCGCTCACGATCAAGCTCGGAGGAATCGCCGGCGCACATTCCGCCAGCCTCGGAGCCGTGGCCCGATCCGCGCCGCCGGCCACGGTTGTCGTCCACGGCGGCGGCAACGAGGTCGCGGACTGGAGCCGTCGGCTCGGCATCGAGCCCCAGGCGCGCGACGGGCTGCGGGTGACCGATCCTGCCACGCTCGAGGTCGTGGTGGCGGTCCTGGGCGGGCTGGTCAACACGCGCCTGGTGAGCGCGCTGGGCGTCGGGGGCCGTCGGGCCGTGGGCCTCACCGGCGTCGACGGCGGCCTGCTTCGCCTGCGTCGTCGAGACCATGCGCTCGGTGAGGTGGGCGAGGTCATCGCAGTCGACACCCGGATCATCGACGCGGCGCTGGGCGCCGGCGATCTGCCAGTGGTCGCCCCGATCGGCGCGGATCCGGACGGGTCGCTGCTCAACGTTAACGCCGACGAGGTGGCCGGCGCCATCGCGGCCGCACGTGGCGGCCAGCTGCTGCTCTGTACCGACGTGCCCGGCGTGCTCCGTGGCGGTACGCCACTCGAGCGCATCGGCCAGGACGAGGCCGAAGCGATGCTGGCGGACGGCACGGCGTCCTCCGGCATGCGGCCGAAGCTGCGCGCCGCCCTCGTGGCCGCGCGGGCCGGCTGCACGGTGCGGATCGTGGACGGGACGGACGCGGACGGGCTCGCCCGTGCCCTGATCGGAGAGAACGTGGGCACGGAGGTGACCGCCGCATGACGGCAACCGACCTCAACAAGCCGATCGCGCGGCGCCAGCTCATCAGGCGACTGATCGCGACCGGCGAGATCCACTCGCAGGAGCAGGTGGTCGAGGAGCTCGCGCGCCGCGGGGTGAAGGTCACCCAGGCCACGGTCAGCCGCGACTTCGCCGAGCTCGGGATCGTGCGCGGCGTGCGGGGTGGAGCGCCCGTCTACCTCTCGTCGGACGACCTTCCCACCTCGCGCGACCCCGGTGCGGCCGACCGGCTGCGCCGGCTGCTGCTGGACCTGCCGCTGACCATCGACGAGGCGCCGCCGCTGCTCGTGCTGCGCACGTCACCTGGCGCGGCGAACGCGATCGCGCGGGCCGTCGACCTGCTGCCGCTCGACGGCGTGGTCGGAACGTTGGCCGGCGATGACACGATCTTCGTGGCCTGCCGGGACCGGAACACCATCCGCCGCCTGCGCGAGCAGTTCGAGGCGTACCGAGCCGGGGAGGATGCCCCATGACCGAGCTCGGTCCGACGCCCCCGATCGAGCGCGAGGGCCGGGTCCACCTGCCGGTCTACGCTCGCCAGCCACTCGTCATCACCCGCGGCGAAGGGTGCTGGGTCTGGGACGACGCCGGCAACCGGTACCTGGACCTGGTGGCCGGGATCGCGGTCAACGTGCTCGGCCACGCTCATCCGGCTGTCGCAGATGCACTCGCCCTGCAGGCGCGCACGCTGCTCACGACCTCGAACCTGTACTACACCCTGCCGCAGCTCGAGCTGGCCGAGGCGCTGCTTGCCCGATCACCGTTCGACCGCGCCTTCTTCACGAACTCCGGCACCGAAGCCAACGAGGCGGCCATCAAGCTCGCCCGCCGACGGGGGCACGACCGCGGCGCCTTCGAGATCGTCTCGCTGGTCGGCTCCTTCCACGGGCGGACGTTCGGCTCGCTGGCGGCGACCGGCCAGCCCAAGTACCAGGCACCGTTCGCGCCATTGCCCGACGGGTTCGTCCATGTCCCGATCAACGACGCCGAGGCCCTGCGCGCCGCCGTCGGCGACCGAACCGCCGCCATCCTCCTCGAGCCGATCCAGGGCGAGAGCGGCATTCATCCGCTCACCGACGAGTACCTGATCGCGGCTCGGCAGGCCGCGGATGAGCATGATGCGCTGCTGATCCTCGACGAGATCCAGACCGGCATCGGACGGACCGGGACCTTCTTCGCATTCGAGGCGACGCCCGTGGTGCCCGACGTGGTGACGATCGCCAAGGGACTGGGAGGAGGCGTGCCGATCGGGGCCATGCTCGTCCGTGAGTCCGCTTCCGCGCTCAGGGTCGGCGACCACGGCACGACGCTCGGCGGCAATCCGCTCACCGCGGCCGCGGCACTGGCGACCCTGCGCGTCCTCGACGAGCAGCGGTTGATGGAGAACGCGACCGCGATGGGCGGGCGCTTCCGCGAAGGGCTTCAGGGAGTGGTGGAGGAGGGGCTCGCAACCGAGGTCCGCGGCCGTGGCCTGATGATCGGCCTCGAAACGAACGGCCCGGTGGCGCGGGCCGCCATGGCCCGTGCCCGCGACGAGCACCGGCTCCTCGTGAACGCCACCGGGGACGCGACGCTGCGCATCGTCCCGCCGCTGACGATCAGCTCGGAGGAGGTCGACACGGCCGTCAGCCGCCTGCGAGCCGCGCTCGCGACGGTGGGAGAGGACGACTGGCCGCGCTGATCGGCCGCGCTGACCGGCCGGCGGTCAGTCGAGGTGGACGGCCGCGGCCTTGAGATCGGCGACGAGCTGCGCCATGAGTTCGTCGCGATTCTCGCCGGCACGAAGGATCGCCGACGGATGGATCGTGGCGAGGGCCGGCCCGAGGTCCGACGCCAGCACCTGGCCGTGATCCCGCGTCACACGGAAGGCCGGACCGAGGATGGCCTGCGCCGCGGTGGCGCCCAGGGCGACGACGAGCTCGGGGCCGATTCGATCCACCTCCGCCTCGAGCCAGGGCCGGCAGGCCACGACCTC
>JAHWJN010000063.1 GCA_019348395.1 Chloroflexota bacterium | reverse complement strand
CACGAGACAGAAGCTCTCCCATCGGTCCCGCCAGGACTGACCGATCCGGCCGCGTTCGAGCACGACGTGGTCCACGCCGTGACGTGCCAGCTCGTGGCTGACCGCCAGCCCCGCCTGTCCGCCCCCGATGACGAGCACATCCACCTGCTCCGCCGGCCCGGTCATGCCGGTGTCCCCAGCGTGCGCGCCAGCCACTGCGCCTGAGCCCGGCTGACCTGCTCGAATGCCGGGCTCGGATGCTCCAGCAGGCCGAAGTGGCCGCCGTCGACCTCGATGACCTCCTTCCGGCCCGGGATCCGGTCGAAGACCGCGCGTGTCACGGAGCTCACGGCGCCGGGCATTTCGTCGTCGGGCGACATCGCGAAGAAGGTGGGGACGCGGACCCGTGGCGCACATGCGAACGGGTCGAAGTCCGGCGCATCCGGGGCAGCGGTGAACGTCACCCGATTCGTCCATCCGGTTCCGTAGCGTCCTCCGTATTCGATGAACCATCGGTACGCGGTCAGCGGCTTGAGGGCCGAGGTACTCGCCTCCTGGTCTGCCGATACGACCGGTGCGGACCGCCACCCGTCGGACGGACCGCGCAAAGGTCCGGTGCTCAGGAAGCGTTCCATCGCGGCCAGCCGGTCGCCACTGACGTCATCCGCACCCAGCTCCGCTCCGAGCGCCGGCACCTGGCAGACAAGGGCGCTGACGCGATCGTCGAGCGCCGCCACGCCGAGCGCGACACGGGCGCTCAGGCTGTCGCTCCAGAGCGCCACCCGCGACGTGCCCGTGCTGTCGCGGGCGGCGCCGATCGCCTCGATGTACCCGAGCGCCTGGACCCACGCGTTGATCTCACCGCGCGGCTCGCCATCGCTCGAACCGTGCCCACGGTGGTCGAAGGCGAGCACGGCCAGACCGTGATCGCGAAGGCACTCCGCGTAGCGATCCATGACCATCGGAATCGTCGCGGAGAAGCCATGGGCCATGACGACGGCCCCCGCAGCCTGGCGATCGGGCAGATAGAGCCGGCCACGCAGGAGGGCCCCATCCGACGTGAACTCGAGCGAGCGGTATCCGGCAGGCGGTGCCGCGCCCCGGTTCGGGGCGACGTTGACCGGGGCATCAGGGTCGTTGACGAGCACGTGACATCCTTCCGCTCCACGACACCCGCGCTCCGCGGGTCCAGGAGCACCGTGACTCACGCTTCGGACGGTGCTGTCGAGCTCGCGACGGGCGTGACCCGCCGATCCGTGACCGGATGGCGCCGCTGACCTCGTCCCCGCCTGGGGAACCACCATACCCCTAGCGCACAACGATCGCTCCCCCGCCGATGGCGTCGCGCACCCGTCTCAGCACCGCCGGGTTGTCGATCCGTTCTGCGAAGACCGCGGCTGACTCCCGCGCCCCTGGCATGCCGAGCGCCGCGCGATGCAGCTGCGCCCGCACGAGCAGCTCGTTCATTCCCGTTCGGGCGGATGCTGCCTCGAGATCGCTGACCCAGCGCTCCGCACCGCTGACGCCATGAGCGACCGCCTGCTCGCACAGGGCATCGAGACAGTAGCCGTGGATCCAGAGGTAGGCGTCCGCGATGCGAACGCACCGGGTTCTCGCGTCGTCGAGCCATCGGATCCCGTCCGCGACATCGCCCCTCGCGATTTTCACGAGGCCGATCCCCCGCGCTCCCATACCCTCCCAGCAGGGATCGCCGATCTGGCAGCCGAGTGCGAAGGCGGCGTCATACGCGTCGCTCGCCTGGTCGAGTCGCCCATGGGCAAGCTCGACCGCCCCGAGGAGGGATTGCGGGAACGGGAGGAACGTCATCCAGCCGGAGGTCCGAACTGCGTCGATGGCGAGGTCGAGCGCTGCGCGCGCCTCGGGGTACTCCTCCCGCAGGAGGTGCGTGCGGCCCAGGAACGAGTAGGCCCACGCGGTCAGACGCGGTTTCTGGAGCCCCGCGGCCTCGACCACCGAGCGGTGGAGGAGCTCCATCGCCTCGCCCGTGTGCCCCCGGTCGGTCGCCGCTGATCCGCTGACGCCGAGGGCAGCCGCGCGCATTCCGGCGTCAGGGGCCGTGGCGACGGCTCGAGCGAGCCATGCGTCGGCGCGATCGTATCGGGCACGGAGCATCTCGGCGTAGCCGAGCTCCCGGCACGCCTCACTGACGAGACCGTCCGCGCCGATCTGCTCCGCGACGGTCAGGGCCGCATGCAGGGCAGTCGCTCCCTCTCCGTCTCGCCCGCGGGCGCCGTGGATGTACCCCTCACCCAGTGCGACCATGGCGCGTGCGAGGAGCGCCCGGTCGCCGGAATCACGTGCATCGTCGACGGCGCGCCGCAGGGTGTCGTACCCCGCCTCGTTTGCGCCCGCGGCGATTGCCGCCTCCCCCGCCGCGATCAGGGAGTCGGCGGTGGCTCGAGTTCCCGCGCCCGGGCCGGCGGACAGCATCCCCATCATCGGCTCGGCGGCGCGGACCAGCGTCGCGGACGGCTCCACCCCGAGCTCCCGGCGGAAGCGGTCAAGGGTGCTGCTCAGGTAGCGCCTGGCATCCGCCCCGTTCCCCGCCGCGACGTGGGCGCGAATCAGCAGCGCATGCGCCTCCTCGTCGAACTCGTCGAGCGCCACCAGCCTGGTCGCGAGCTCGACCGCGGAGGAGGCATCGCCGCCTGCCAGGCGCGAGACGGCCGCCTCACGCAGCACCGCCGAGGAGACGCCCGTGAAGCGCCGGCGCTCTGCCAGCAGCCAGGCATCGAAGGCAGCATCCGCGGCAGGCTGGACGCCCTCCAGCAGCTCCCGACCGAGACCGGGAAGGTTCAGTGCCTCGACCCAGGTCCCGGAGACGAGCGTGCGCACGTCCACCTGGACATCGGCCGGGAGCTCCAACCGGACCGGATCCCCCTCCAGTGTGGCATCCGACCCCAGCAGCCGGCGCAGCTGTGCGAGGTTCCAGCGCAAGGAGCCGAGCGGGTCATCGGCATCCGCGAACAGAAGCCCCGTGAGGCGCTCCCGGAGAATCGGCGTGTCGGACAGCAGCATCAGCGCAAGCAGGGCCCACGGCTTGTGGCCTCGCGGTGGAGGTCGTCGCGTGCCGTCCTGCTCGACCGAGGGAGTGCCCAGGAGGTGAATGGCCAGACCCATGGCCCCATCCTGCGGGCGACGACGGGAATGTGGCAAGGGCTAGATCCGCGCGCCGGTGTGGCGGCTCGTCACCGCGTCGGCGCGGGGGCCAAGCTGCGATGCGTCGACGAAGTCACTCCACCGGGCCCCGATGGCACCCAGGAGCGTGCCGGCGATCTGCGCCAGGCGACGCGTGTGACCGAGCGCGGCCTGTCCGCGCCGGGTGCCGAGGTCCGTGGTGGTGGCGGTCATCTCATCGTCCTTCCGTGTGTCGTCCCGGCGATTCCGGGACCGATGACGGCAGGATCGAGATGCGGCGTGTGACGGCGCGTGTGACGCTCGGATCCTCCAGGAAACTCGCCTCGATCGGTATTCCCTGCGAAGTCGGGCGTCGCTGCACTTCAGCGGTGGGCCAGCCCCCGGACGCGGTACTTGAGGTGCGTGACGCCGGGTGCCGCGACCGTGCGAAGCAGTTCGAGCTTCAGATCCGGGCCGACGCCATCGAAGAGGCGCCTGCCACCTCCGAGGAGCATGGGGACCACGTGCAGCTCGAGCTCGTCGACCAAGCCCGCAGCCAGGTACTGGTTGATGGTCTCGGCACCGCCGCCGATGAAGACGTCCCTGTCCCCCGCTGCCTCCCACGCACGCTCGAGCGCGGCGTGGATGCCATCCGTCACGAAGGTGAAGGTCGTGTCCGACAGGATCAGTGGCTCCCGATCATGGTGGGTGAGAACGAAGACCGGCTTGTGGAATGGCGGGTCGTCACCCCACCAGCCCCGCCAGGGGTCGTCGCCCCACGGACCGCGCGTCGGCGGGCCGAACTTGCCGCGGCCCATGATCTCGGCGCCGACGTTCGCAGTCTCCTCCCTCACCAGTGCATCGCTGACGTTCTCCTCGCCGCCCTCCATGCCCTGGAGCTCGCGCCACGCCTTCAGCACGACGGTCCAGTCATGAAGCGCTTCCCCACCCACGCCGAGCGGCTCTTCCATGCTCTCGTTGGGCCCGGCGACGTAGCCGTCCAACGAGGTCGAGATGTGGACGCGGACCTTGCTCATGTCCGATAGACCCCGATACAGCGGTGAACTCATCGATGCGGGTCCCGCACCTGGCAGGGCACGCGGAGTCTCAGGCGGCCTCGTCCGACTCGGGCGTCGGCGCGCCATCGGGCCAGGCCGCGATGCAGACCTCACGGGTGAGCTTCACCGTGAGCCGGTCCGAGGCGGCGGTCAGCAGCGTCCGCGGCTCGAGGCCCGGCACCTCGGCGACCGCCGCGGCCAGCCGCGTCGCCTCCGCGAGGGAGCCGACTCTGAACACGGTCGTCGGGCCTCCGTGCAGGATCACCCAGTCGTCGAGGCCATCGGCCGAGAGGAACTCGCGCCATCCCTGTTCGCTCATGCTCGGAACTCTACGCGCTCGCCTGCGCAGTACCTGTCATCTTTCCGGTCGACTCGGTCCAGTCGCCGGGTGACGTGCCGCTTGTGAGCCATCTTGCGTTGTTGCAGGTGTTGACTTGACGCAGCGCTCCTATGCAACCGAGCCTCTGCGTGCGGCGTCATGCGCCAGAAGGGAGGAGCCATGGGAGTGCGGGGACTCGCAGTAATCGGGGCGCTTGTCCTCGTTGCCTGCTCCGTGCCTCCACCGCAGCCGATGACCGTGGAGTCAGGTCGGTTTCCCGGGGTCACGATCGAGTGCGGCGGTGATCCCGGACTGACCGAGGACGAATGCCAAGCTTGGGCCGAGCAACTGCTCGCGAGCGGGCCGAGCGAGACCACCAAGCTCGTCCTGACCTATCCCACCGGAAACTCGCGGTGCGCCGCCGACCACTTCTCCGCCAACGGCCGCATGCTCATGACCGCGGCCGCCCGATGCCCGGCTCCCTGACGGCCGTGCGAACAACGCAAGATGACTCACGGGCGTGCCCGCCCAGGTTGACATATATCGCGTACGGATATAGATTGCCTCCGTTACGGATATAGTGAACCGAGGAACAGTGAACGCTGGAACGGACGCGCCCCTCACGCCGGCGGTGCTGCACATCCTGCTCGCGCTCTCCACCGAGGAGCGGCACGGGTACGGGATCATGAAGCAGGCCGAGCGGGAGTCGCAGGGCAAGGTGAAGATGGGCCCCGGCACCCTCTATGGGTCGATCGGCCGCATGCTGGATGCCGGGCTGATTCGCGAGAGCGACACGCGGCCCGATCCCGACCTCGACGACGAGCGGCGAATCTACTACGCGATCACCGGTGCGGGCCGCAGGGCCCTCGAGGTCGAGCTGGAGCGGTACCGCGAGGTCGTCGCCGTCGCCGCCGACAAGAAGCTCGCCCGCAACGCGTTCGCCGATGCCGTCTGACCGTGCCCTCGGTCGATACCGCCGCTGGTACGAGCGTCTCCTGCGCCTCTACCCGAGGCCCTTCCGTCAGCGCTTCGCCGAGCCGATGGCGCAGACCTTCAACGATCTCGCTCGCGAGCGGCGCGGTGCGAACCGCGACCTCGTCGGCTTCGTCGCCTGGGCGTTCGTCGACGCCACCGCCGGAATCATCAGGGAGAACCTCACGCAGATGCAGACCACGGCCATCCTCCGATGGGTGCTCATCACCGCGGCGGTGCTGGCGGTGCCCGCGCTCGCCATGGTGTTCAACGTCGGCGTCCCGGATCCCGGATCCGGCACCGACGGCGTGAACTGGGGACCGATGGACTTCGCGATGATCGGCGTCCTGGTACTCGGCAGCGGTCTCCTCTACGAGTACGCGGCCACGAGGTCGCGGAGCGTCGCTCACCGAGCGGCCGCCGGCATCGCCGTCGCGGCGGGACTGTTCCTCGTCTGGATCAATCTCGCGGTCGGGATGATGGACGTCGAGCCGGGAAACCTGATGTACGTCGTCGTCCTGCTGGTGGCGCTCGTCGGCACGGCGATCGGACGCTTCGAGCCGCGCGAGGCATCGACCGCGATGTTCGCGGCGGCGGGCGCGCATGCCGTGGTCGCGGTCCTCGCGCTGGTCGGGGGTCTCGGTCCCATCCTGCCGGCGGACGCCTTCTTCGTGGCGGCCTGGGTCGCATCGGCCCTGCTGTTTCGTCGGACGGGTGTCGAGCCGTCACTGTCGACCTGAGCCACGCGGTACCGATGAGTTGCGTCGGCCCACTCCGTCCTACGTGTGACAGACCACACGAGACGAGGAGTCACCGATGCAAAGGTTCTACCCATGCCTCTGGTTCGATGGCAACGCGGAGGAGGCGGCGAACTTCTACGCCTCGCTCCTTCCCGACAGCCACGTCGACCGTGTCTGGCGCTCACCGGCCGAGACTCCCAGCGGGCCGGCCGGCATGGTGCTGATCGTCGACTTCACGCTGCTCGGCAGCCGCGTCCAGGGGCTGAACGGTGGACCCGAGTTCGCGTTCAGCGAGGCCGTGTCCTTCGTGGTCGAGTGCGACGGCCAGGCCGAGGTGGACCGCCTCTGGGACGCCATGACGGCGGACCGCGGCGAGCCGGGTCCCTGCGGCTGGCTGAAGGATCGCTACGGTCTGTCCTGGCAGATCGTTCCGCGCGAGCTCACCGAGCTGATGGATGACCCAGACCCGGAGCGGGCTCGCCGCGCCATGGAGGCGATGCTCCAGATGGGTAAGATCGAGCTCGACGAGCTGCGCCGTGCGGCCGACGCCGCATCGGCTCCGTAGCGTCGAGACGTCTCTCAGACTTCGCACCGAGGACAGCCGGCATGAAGGGCACCAGGAAGTCCGGCACGCGCGCCGGCGGACGCGACGAATCGCCCGAGGGATGGACGGACGCAGAGCGCGCCGCGATGAAGGAACACGCGGACGAACTCAAGAAGGCCAGGCGACGCGGCAAGACGACCATGGCCGACGGCGAGGCCGACGTGCTGGCGAAGATCGCCGAGATGCCCGATTCGGATCGAGCCATGGCCGAGCGGATCCATGCGGTGGTCAGGGCCAGCGCCCCGGATCTCACCCCGCGAACTTGGTATGGCATGCCTGCCTACGCCAGGGACGGGAAGGTCGTCTGCTTCTTCCAGGCGGCGGACAAGTTCAAGGCGCGCTACGCGTCGTTCGGCTTCAACGACGTGGCGAATCTCGATGACGGCTCCATGTGGCCGACCTCCTGGGCGCTCACCCAGCTGACCGCGGCGGACGAGGCAATGATCGCCGAGCTCGTGAAGAGGGCGGTGCGCTGAGGGCTCACTCGGCGGCTGCCGCCGATGAT